>CAYXJA010000090.1:3778-6596 GCA_964465425.1 uncultured Prolixibacteraceae bacterium
CAGATTTTGTAAAAAGCTCAGATAAAATCGAACCCATAAAAGAAAATATAATTGTTTATTGCTCCGACTCATCTTATAATCAACATATTTATCCGGGAAAAAGAATAACATTCCTTGGTAATCTGAATAAAATTACCAACAGAAATAATCCGGGAGATTTTGATTATCAGAAATTTATAAACCGAAAAGGAATAAGGTATCAGGTATTTGTAAATGACTCTGTTTTAATCTGCAATGCTAACCATAGAAATATTCTGATTTATGCGCTAAACATCAGAGAAAAACTATTAAGCATATATAAAAAGGCAGGAATAACCGGCGATGAATTTAATGTTTTGGCAGCACTTACTCTGGGAGAAAGTGCATTCATAAGCAATGATATCAAAAACAGCTATATTGCATCCGGCACAATGCATGTTCTTGCTGTATCGGGATTACATGTTGCAATTATTTATATGATTATTGCCTTTTTATTAAAACCACTCGATAAAAATAAAAATACCCGTTTATTTAAAATTCTGGTAATAATTGGCTTTCTGTGGTTTTATGGATTATTATCCGGCCTTTCACCCTCAGTTATGAGGTCATGTGCAATGTTTTCATTCATTGTCATTGGTGAAAATCTCAACAGACAAACCAACACTTATAACACCCTGGCAGCATCAGCTTTAACGCTGATTCTTCTAAACCCTTTAATACTTTTCGATGTTGGTTTTCAACTATCATATTTTGCAGTAATAAGCATTGTTTTCTTCCAACCACTTTTTGCTGGTTTGCTTACCACTAAAAACAAAATAATCAGGTATATATACGACTTATTTATAGTTTCGCTGGTTGCCCAAATAGGAACAACACCACTCAGTATCTATTTTTTTCATCAATTTCCCACTTACTTTCTAATAAGTAATTTTCTGACAGTCCCCGTTTCAGGAATAGTGCTTTATATTGCTTTTGCTTTCTTTGCCTTGTATCCTATTCCATATTTATCTGATTTATTGACCATTACCATGAAACTTTCTGTAAGATTCATGAATTCCTCAGTTAAGATGATCGAAGAATTACCCGGCTCAGTAATTGAAAAGATATGGATTTCAGATGCTTCTTTTATACTGATTTATGTTTTAATAATCGCAACAACTTGTTTCATAATATTAAAAAGGGCTAAATATCTGTTCATTTCTCTCACAGCTATTCTAATCCTTATTTCAATTAAATGTCATGAAAAATATACCCAAAACAAACAAAACGTACTGATAATATACAACAACTATAAAGAGCCGTTAATAAGTTTTATTTCCAACAACAAACATTACTATTACAGTGGAAGTGACTCAATAAGTGAGTATTGCATAAAACAATTAAAAAATGTTTCAGGAAAATATGGCACATCCGATCCTGAAGCTTTAGTTCCATTCTCAGATAAAAGTTGCCCGGTATATGCAGGAAAGAATGGTTTGTTATATTTTAAAGGATTGTATATTGATTTTAAAAATAGTGGAAATCAAAATGAAAATGATACTACTATTGATCTATCAATAAACTGGAAAAGGATGGAAATCATTGACAAAAACAACATCGTATCGTCCAATATATCAAATAAAAAACCAAATAAAGAGATTATCCCTGACACTTTAAATACACAATTGGTTAAGCTTAAAAATGAGGGTTCTTTTATTCTTGAATTATGAATAAAGTTTAATAAATTAGTATTGGAATATTTAATATTAAATGTTTCAAATATTTAACAGATAAGCGTTGAAAAATACTTATATATTACTTTAATTTGTGCACTTTTTAAAATTGAGGCATATAATATGAGAGTAGTAATTGCAGGAGCCGGAGAAGTGGGTACTTATCTGGCTAAAATGTTAAGCAAGGAAAATCACGACATCACATTACTTGACGAAGACAAGGAAAAACTTGAACAACTCGCTATTCAGGTAGATTTGATGACTGTTTGTGGTTTTGCTAATTCAATAAGCGACCTAAAGAATGCAGGTATATCAAAAGCCGATCTTTTTATTGCTGTCACTCCTTTCGAATCAAGAAATGTTCTTGCTTGTATAATAGCAAAAGACTTAGGTGCAAAAAAAACTATTGCCAGAATCAATAACGCTGAATACCTTAAAAAAATACATAAACCACGATTCATTGAACTAGGTGTTGATGAGTTGATTTATCCTGAAACACTTGCTGCAAAAGAAATTATAGCTTCAGTGAAACAACCCGGAGCAAGGGTTACCCATGAATTCTCAGGTGGCAACTTGCTTCTGTTAGGATTTAAAATAAGGGAAAATGCACCTATCGTAAACAAATCTCTCAATGAACTTGGGAATGTATCCAACGAATTTCGTGCTGTTGCAATTACCCGTGAAGACCAAACTATCATACCCAACGGTAAGGATATGATATTATCGGGTGACATTGTTTATTTTGTAACAACCCGTTCTGCCATGCTCGATTTGTATGAGAAAACAGGCAAGATCTTCTTTGGTGTCAAGAATATCATGATCCTGGGAGGAAGCAGAATTGCCCAGAAAACAGCTGAAGAATTAAGCGGACAGCTAAACGTCAAAATTATAGATATCGATAAGGAACGCTGCCAGCAAATAGCCGACCGACTAAACAACGTACTTGTTATCAATGGTGACGGAAGGAATCTTGAACTACTAAAGGAAGAAGGTATTGAAAAAATGGATGCCTTTATTGCTGTAACCGGTAACTCAGAAACAAATATCCTTACCTGTCAGCTTGCAAAGAAAATGGGAGTTAAACGCACTGTTGCTGAAATTGAAAATATTGACTTTATAAGCCTTGC
>CAYXJA010000091.1:0-6583 GCA_964465425.1 uncultured Prolixibacteraceae bacterium
TAACTGTATTTTTATCAAGTAATTCCTTAATCTGTGAAGCCATTATTTCGGGCGTCTCATCATAAAGCCCGAAGTGATTAGGCAGTCCGGCATTAGGATGGGCACTTACAAAAAACGGAGCCTTTGCAGCAATATTTTCAAGATGAGGCTTCATATCTTTAGCACCAAGCGAGCAGTTAAGACCTATCGACAAAGGTTTGAAATGAGAAAGTGAATTCAGAAATGCTTCAACCGTTTGTCCCGATAATGTTCGTCCGCTGGCATCGACAATAGTACCTGAAATCATAACAGGAATTTCAATCCCTTTTTCTTCAAACACCTCATCAATGGCTATCAGTGCAGCCTTTCCGTTCAGTGTGTCGAATATAGTTTCAACCATCAGTAAGTGAACGCCACCGTCGATCAGACCACGGACTTGTATTTTGTACGATTCCTTCATCTCATCGAAAGAGACAGCACGAAATCCGGGATCATTAACATCGGGACTAATAGAACAGGTTTTATTTGTTGGTCCTACCGAACCGGCAACAAAACGGGGCTTTTCAGGAGTGGAATACTTAGCTGCTGTATCAACGGCTATTTGTGCAGAAGCCTTGTTTATCTCGTATGACAGGCTTTCAGCTCCGTAATCAGACAGTGAAATTGAAGTGCCATTAAAAGTATTTGTTTCAATAATATCGGCTCCGGCATCAAGATAACGCAAATGGATTTCCTTGATAATATCAGGTCGTGTCAGAGAAAGAATATCATTATTTCCTTTCTGGTCTTTTTTCAGAAAGTCAAGTTCCGGTGACCTGTAATCATTTTCTTTCAGGTTGTATTGCTGAATCATTGATCCCATTGCACCATCGAGGACCAACACCCTTTTTTCAAGTTCTTTGCGTATATCTTTAGTCATAATATTTTTCATCCGTCCCCCTTATCGAAATAAAGAAGTACGGTATTTATATCGAATTAATAATCATGGCAAATATAATACAATAGAGGCTGAGAATAAGGGATATTAGCAAAGAGGATAGGGATAAAAGATGATAATGAAGAAATAATTAAGATTTGCACCGTAGGGGCGACCCTTGTGGTCGTCCTGAAACTGGTATTTGATTCAGGCGGATATGATATGTATCCGAATCTGAACCGATTCGAAAATTGTAAAGGGAAAATTGGAGTTCGGTAGAACTTGGGTAGAACTTGGGCAGAACTTGGGCAGAACTTGGTAGGTAGTTGGTCCCTTCCAAAAGAGGTTTGTCCTATACTCAAAATGGCACACAGTTTTTTTAAATTTCACTAGATAAAGTACACTCTAAAATATTATTTCACTAAAAAAAGTATGCAACCTGTTTTTTCCATTCAGTACCTCCTTTCTTGTTTCAGTTTTTTATATTTCATTCCAATTATTAGTATATTTTATTCAACCGATTCAGGTTGTTTTTATATACTTTCGGTTTCCATTTCTTTTCAAGTAAATCGGTTTTTTGATTTTTTTTAATACTGCATACCTTTTTCAGTATATGACAATGTTTTTAATCTGGCTTTTGAGTTTAAACTTTTCAATAATCTCCTAAACATTTGAGCTATATCCGTTCAGATAATCTTCGTAGTTGGTCTGAAGAATCTGTTGACTATTTGTAGCTGTATTGTGAAGGCGTTGTAAAGTTCATTCGCTGGTATTATAAAAAATGTATCCGCTTGCATCTCCGAGTCCTTGTTCGTCCCATTCGGCAAATCCGGCTTCATCTTTCTGAAAGGTCATTTCTTAAAGAACAGCTTGTTCTGTAGGTTTCAGCAATGTGTCGAGACGACTAAGGACGACCATTGGAAGTATTACATCGCGGTATTTTCCCCTGACATATACATCGCGAAGACAGTCGCCGGCAATTGACCAAATGAAAGAGACTAATTTATTGTGTACGGTGGAATCCATTGATTTAGTCATGGTTATATAAATGAAATAATCAAAGTAAAGAAAATAATTTGAAATGTTTAAAATAATGAAAAACCTCGGTAATAGCCTGAAACGACGGCAAAAAAAGTTAAAATAGATGTTAATTGCTTCAGTTAAATGCTGTGATTATTTTTATTTTGCCATTGATAATTTATATATTTCGATAAATATTAATATTAAATAACTTAACCCCATCAAATAAAAATAATGAAAAAAAAGAATGAAATATCAAGCTTTGACAAACAATTAACTGATTGGAGAATACAGTTCAATAAAGAGATACCTGAACGGGTCGGTCTTGCTTTTTACACCAACGATTTGGGTGAAGTAGAGATAGAAGTGTATATGACTGATGAAAACATGTGGATGAGTCAGCAAATAATGTCAAATCTATTTGGCGTGGAAGAGCACACCATAACATACCATATTCAGGAAATATACAGATGCGGTGAACTGGATGAGGATCCAACTACTCGAAAAATTCGAGTAGTTCGCAGTGAAGGGAAAAGGCAGGTAAACCGTGAAATTCAGTTTTACAATCTTGATATGGTAATATCTGTTGGCTATCGTGTAAATTCGATAAAAGCAACCCAATTCAGAAAATTTGCCACAAGAATTTTGCATGAATACATTCAGAAGGGCTATGTGCTTAATGACGACCGGTTTAAACAAGGGCGAAAATTCGATGACGAGTATTTCAAAGAGATGCTTGAACGTATCCGCGATATTCGCCTCAGCGAACGACGTTTGTATCTTCAAATCACGGATATTTTTGCACTTGCTTCAGATTATGACAAAAACAGCATTATAACCAAAGAGTTTTTTTCCTTTATACAGAATAAACTACATTTTGCTATTGCCGGTGGTACAGCTGCCGAAATAATTCACAACCGTGCCGATTCTGAAAAAGAAAACATGGGTTTAACCTCGTGGGCTCATTCGCCCAAGGGCAAAATTTATAAAACCGATGTTACAATAGCTAAAAACTATTTAAAACAAGAAGAATTGCATGAATTGCGACTTGCTGTAAATGCTTTTCTTGATCTGGCGCAAATGCGGGCAGAAAGACAGTTACCAACTACTATGCAAGATTGGATTATCTTCATGAGCAGTTATCTCGACCTGAACGATTACCCCATTCTTGAAGGATTAGGAAAAATAAGCAAACAACAGGCTGATGAAAAAGCGTTGGATGAATACTCAAAATTCCGTGTTATTCAAGACCATAAATATGAAAATGATTTCGAGAAAATCCTCAAAACTATTGAAAATAAAAGAAATTGACATAAAAGCAATTTACGGGCATTAATTTGACAGTATGAAAAACAAAATAAGCACTTATATAATTGTTGCAATCTCCCTATTCGTTGGACTTTTACATTTCGTCATTGGCCCCGATTATCAGGGAATATTAAAACATTTTATTCGTGGTTATTTAATTGACATTCTGCTTCCTTTGAATCTGTACTTATTGTTGCAGATAGCACTAAGAAAGAACATTTCAGTTAAAAAAGCCCGAATCATAAGTGCAATATTTACTGCTGTATTTGGGACAATTGTAGAAATATTGCAACTTTATAAAATTGAATTTCTTGGCAGTACTTTTGACCCATGTGATTTAATAATGTATGTATTTGGAATTGGGTTGGGTATTGTAATTGATTTAACTGTAATTGAAAAGTTTGAAAAGCAAGGACAGTGAAATGGGTAATTAAGGCACACAACACCGTGAATTTATTATGCGGGTTTCAGTGCAATTTAAAAAGTGAGACTACTAAATTAATACGATATGAAAAGAATAAAGATTGGCCTATTATTAGGTCTCGTTGCCGGAATTATTGATGTGATTCCGATGATTATGCAGAATCTGACCTGGGATGCTAATATATCCGCTTTTACAATGTGGATAGTTGTTGGATTTCTGATAGCAACAATTGATTTGAAAATCAATTCAATAATCAAAGGTATTTTAACTGCTTTTCTGGTTATTTTGCCAACAGCAATATTGATAGGCTGGAAAGAGCCGGTATCATTGATGCCAATTGCTGTAATGACATTAGTTTTAGGCAGTTTGCTTGGATTCTCAATAAATAAAATACTTGATAAAAAGTGAAAGCTGTTTTATGTACAATCCTTTGTTTAGCAGGGTTGATTAAAAGGTAAGTGTAATTTTTTATCAACCCGGATATATTTTCATGCTTACCATAATATTATTTAGGGATATTTTTTTATATTGCCCGGTGATTAACAAAACCAAAGATTATAAAACCAAATTGATAGAATTTGTATACCATTATCTTTCTGAGAAATGATTTAATTGTGTTGTTTTTCAGATTGAAGATATTATTGCTGTTTAGTAATCAAACAAAACATACCAAAATGAAAAAGTCATTTAATTCTATTTTATTTTTTTTAGTTGCACTAAGCACAATTAGTGCAATTTTTTTCGGTTGCAATACCGCTAAAGATCCATATGATGAAGGTTTTCCTCCTGCGAAGTGGGCACCTGCGAAACTTGAGGCTGAAGTTGGCGATAACTGTGTGCAGCTTACTTGGGAACAAGCAATTGAATTTATTGATGGTTTTATTATAGAACGTAGTCCGGATAGTCTGAACTGGGAGTTCCTTACTAAAAAGATGGTTGATGGTAATCTCAGGGAATATCTTGACACAACAATAATAACAGGTGAAGTCTACTTTTACAGAATGTATGCAAAAGCAGGAACTAATATTAGCAATTACTGCTATTCCAATGTTGTTATCGTTCCGTTACAATTGCCGTCGGTCATTACTACTGATGTTTCCGGAATTGAATCTACAAGCGTAATATTTAATGGTGCTGTAACAAAAGATGGTGGTAAACCGGTTACTGAAAGGGGATTTTGTTATTCTTTAAAACCACAGCCGACAGTAAAAGATCAAAAAATAGCTGTAGGTACAGGTACAGGTGCTTTTACAAAACCGGTAGAAAAGCTTAACTATGGAACAACTTATTATTTAAGGGCTTATGCAACAAATGAAAATGGAACTGCATACGGTAATGAAAAGGAATTCAAAACACTTGCAGTTTTGGCACACGTAGTTACTGATGAATTAAATAATATTGATTCAAGTTCAGTAAGCATATATGGCAATGTGCTTTCAGATGGAAAAGGAACAGTTACAGAAAGAGGCTTTTGTTATTCTGAAAATGGAGAACCAAATTACAATTCTGAAAGAATGGCTTGCGGGGCAGGTGTAGGAACATTTAGTGCCAACATTAAGAATCTAAAATGGGCTACTAAATATTATATCAATGCTTATGCTGTAAATGAGATTGGTGTTAGTTACAGTGGGACTTCAACCTTTTTTACAAAGTGTAATTGCGAAAAGAAATATGGAAATTTTACTGATGAAAGAGATAATCAAAACTACAAAACCATAAATATAGGCAGTCAAACATGGATGGCTGAAAACTTAAAATACCTTCCATATTCCAACAGGGCTACTAACTGGACTGCAGATAAACCATGCTATACATCTTCAGGGTATGATGGTGTTTTTTACAACATGAAAGCTGCAACAACAGCATGTCCTTCAGGATGGCACTTGCCAAGTGACCAGGAATGGGAAACATTATTGAATTATTTGATAGACAATGGGTATAATTAAGATCATTCTTATAGTGAAAATAAAATAGCAAAATCATTGGCATTCGATAGCGGATGGGAAAAAAACAATGAAAATTTCAAAGAGGGAGAAGTAGGATATAACCAATTTGAGAATAATACCAGTTGCTTTTCAGCTAAGGCAGGTAATATTTTGTATTATAAAATCCATTATCGCTCTACAGAAGGAACAACGAGCTATTGGTGGAGCAATTCAGAGGATCCAGATAATTTAAAAATAAGAGGGATTGGCTCATATTCCAAATCACTAAATAACCCTGTTGAGATGAATACTGACGGTCTTTTTATTCGTTGTATCAAAGATTAATAAACAACTTAAATATTTGGAATAGCAGGCTTCGCATTTAAAAAAAAGCCTGCTATTCCTTTATCACCCTGCAATACCTCTTATGCTCCCCATTCTCAACATATACAATATACACCCCTTTCCGATAGTAGGAAATGTCGGTTTCAACAGTCTTTTTGCCATTGTAATTAAACTTATCGAGCATGACTCCGTCAATTCTGAACAGCTTGATAACAGTGTTGCTTTCCGATAATCCGGAGATTGTAATTCTATTCTTAACCGGGTTAGGATAGACTTCAATCTTTTCTTTATTGTTTTCTTTTATTGATGAACCTTCTGTGCATAATGAACAATGATTGAAGCATACCGGAGCAAGGACTATATTTTCCCCGGGAACCACTACTGTTCTGTTTCCATCATAATCGATTACACACTCAGCGTCTGTGAGGATTTCATATTTTGACCATTCAGCAGGGCCACCGTTTACAAATTTATAAGTATAAGTTTCGCCAATCTTCAGCAGTAAAGGCACTGCAAATGTATTGCCATCTGTAGATGACATCTTTGCTGCCTTTGAAGGATCCCAGTTGAACATACTGCCGTTGAGGTACACTCCGCTTGAGGAAACTGTCTCATTTTGCATGTTGACCATGAAAGTCACTGCTACTGAGGCTTTTTCTGCTGATC
>CAYXJA010000092.1:0-5349 GCA_964465425.1 uncultured Prolixibacteraceae bacterium
GCTAAAGCAAAGAAATTCGCACCGCTGTGCCATTGTTCTCTTTCCTGATTCCAGTTGTCAGTACCTCCGCATTTAACAGGTTTGAAATTGAAACCAAGATTGTTTAGTGCATTTAGTAATCCGGGTTCAGTGTTAATAGATTTTACCTTTCCGTTATCTATAGTAATATGAATAGTTCTGTACCTGTTGTGAGAAAGGATCAGGGGTTCATATACCATGCAAAAATCTTTATCAAGAATTGTGAAAACCATATCGAGGTGAATGAAAGATTCCGGCTGTTCGGGTAACTCTTGTACAATAATATGAAAAGGTTCTTTTCTTTCTTTTTTAATGATACCTGAAATAAAGTCTATCCCCTGAGTAGAAGTTCTTAATCCTGTACCAATAACAAGCACGTTATCACTGACAACTAAGATATCACCTCCTTCAATTTTTATTCCCGGTAAGTCTTTTGACTTCGCAGATTCGTATGGATTAAAAGTTTCTGACAGAAAGTAATTGTGATGTTTAAAGATGGCATTCATTATAATTGATTCCCTGTCTCTTACGTTGCTTGCCATTTTCCCTATTAACACCTTATCGTATAATGATATTGAAGCATCTCTGGTATAAAGGAAATTATGCAATGGTCTTAAACTATATCTTTCATCGCTCAGGTACTTTGTGAGTGTATCTCTTTTTAAGTCAACCCCTTCAATAAGCTGACGTGAAATTTCTTCTTCTTGCAGGGAGTATAAGTATTCTTTTAATTCAGGGACACCTTCACTCATGCAAATTTCAGAAAGTAAATTCTCTTTTACATTTTCTTTCTTTAAGATATCAGAAAGCAAGTTTTTAACTTCAAACGCATGGCAATGTTTTTCAAGAATTCCCTTGAACTGTTTGTACTCTTCTTTTGCAACAGATAAATTTAAAATATCGCTGTATAAAGCTCTTTCTACATTTTCCGGGGTCATCTTTTCGACTTCCTGACCGGGGGAATGTAAAATTACGGCTTCAAGTACACCTATTTCAGAGCAGACATTAACTTTGTACATATTTTTACTGAATAAGATTTTGTAAATTTAAGTAAATCTTTCTGATGTCATCAGATATAAAAAATGACAGTTATCACGTTTAACGGCATAGGATTTGTTTATAACAGGTTAAATAAATTTGGAAATGAAAGTTAAATTGAAAATAATTTTAGTTGCTTTTATTTTATCAGCAATTTGTTTCAGCAGTTCCGGCAATTCTGTTGTTACTTCCTTTGCTGTTTCTGATTCTACAGTCTACAGGGAACTGGAAGAGATTGATGTGTTTCCAAGGAAAGGTTTTAAGATGAATCCTAAACAGTATGGCAAGCTTGTAAAAAAGATAAAAAAGGTTTATCCTTTTGCCAAGGAAGCTGCCTTTGAAGTGGATAAGTATAACAATAAGTACAAAGGATTGAAGAGTAAAGACAAGAAGAGGCAATACATAAAGAAAGTAGAGAAAGAATTATTCAAAAAGCATGAAAAAGAATTCAAGAAATTAACTATTTCTGAAGGCCGATATCTAATGTTGCTCATAGACAGGGAAATTGGAGAAACATCTTATGAACTTATAGATGAGTTAAAAGGTGATTTTGCTGCACATTTCTGGCAGGGCGTAGCTAAGATTTTCGGCAATGATTTAAAAGAAAGATATGATCCTGTTTATAAGCATTATCTGATTGAGCAAATAGTACTTCAGCTTGAAAGAGAAAAGTCATGAAGAGAATCTTTATAGCAATAAAAATTGAGCCGGGTAATATACTGCTCGATACTTTCCATACTATAAAAGATTTATTGAAGAATGACCGTATCTGGTGGGTTTCTCTTGAAAATATGCATCTTACCTTAAAGTTTATTGGAGATCTGGAAGAAGAAAGAATAGAAATTCTAAAGAAAGAATTAAGAAAAATATCCTCGGTAAACAAGTTTAAAGTTCAGATAAAGGGGATTAAGATTTTTATTAAAAACAGAAAAGATCCAAGTGTAATTTTTACTTCTGTTGAGAAATCAGAAGAATTATATAATCTGGTAAAAGAGATTGAAGTAAGTTTGAAAAAGGCTGAAATAGAATTGCCTGAGAAAAAATTTGTTCCTCATATAACACTGGGGAGAATAAAACAAATAAATGACAATAGTATTCTGGAAGGGATTATTGAGGATTTTGGAGAAGAAGTTTTTCAGGATGAATATTGTAAGGAATTTATCCTTTATGAAAGCACGCTAACACCAAAAGGATCGATTTATACTCCTCTGGAAATTTATAAATTAAGATAAAGGTTTATTTTCCCTTTCCCTGGAAGCAGTTTATGATTGTATAAATAAGTATCTTAAAATCAAGATAAAGAGATATGTTTTTAAGATAAATTATATCGTAAGGGATTCTTTCTACCATTTGGTCGATATCTGAAGCATATCCGTATTTTACTTGTCCCCATGAAGTAATACCGGGTCTTATTCTTTGAAGCTGGATATAATGAGGAGCTATTTTCCTTATCTCATTAACATAGTATAATCTTTCGGGGCGAGGTCCTACAAGTGACATATCTCCTTTAATAACATTATAAAACTGAGGAATCTCATCGATATGAGTGCGGCGCATAAACTGCCCGAACTTGGTTATTCTTGGATCGTCCTGAGAAGAAAGTGCAGGTCCTCCTTTTTCAGCATTGTTAACCATGCTTCTGAACTTGAATATTGTAAATTCTTTTCCAAAGCGTCCAACTCTTTTTTGAGAGTAAATTATTGGGCCTTTTGAAGAAGATCTAATACCAAAGTATACAAAAGGGAAGAATGGTAAGAAAATGATTAGGGCAAATGTAGAACCGACAACATCAATAAGTCTTTTCATGTTTTCCTGCCATGCAGACATTATTCCGTTGGATATCTTAACAAGAGGACTTGAGTATATAGTGCTCATTTTAACTGTACCGGCAAGGATATCAAACATGTCCGGAATTGCTTTTACAGTTACACCCCTATAGTCAAGGGTTCCTAAAATTTCCTGAATTTTATTGTGTTCTGATGTTTCAATTGCAATTATTATTTCTTCAACATTGTTATCGTCGATAATCTTAGGAAGATCTGAGATAGAACCCAGGTTCGGGATATACTCTTCAAGAAGAATTTTGTTTCTTTCATCAACATTAACAAAGCCAACAAATATATTTCCGGTTGGATCTTTACTTGCTATCATTTCATTGTACAACTTTACAGCTTGTTCATTGCTACCAATTATGACAGTATTGAATCCGATCTGTCTTTTATGTACCCGGCGTATTGTTCTTGTTGTCAAAATCATACGTGGGATAAGAGTAATTAAAAAATGCAATGAAAGAAGAGTAAAAAATGAACGGTAATAAGTTTTATAGCTTAAAATTGCATCATCAAGCATTAGTGTGAAGAATATAATTGTAACTCCAATCAAGCTTGTTAACGCAGTTTGCCAAAGATCTATAAGCCTTGATCTTCTGAAAATATCTTTATAGAAACCTGTTATAAAATAAAAAGCAATCCAAAAAGTTGGTATAGCTATAAGGGCAATCCAGAAGTTAGAGTCAAACCTGATCTTATCAAAATGATCAAATACACCTTTTTCAATATAAAGTTTTCTGTAGCAATAAAATAAAGACCATGCAATGGCAGCTGCCAAAACATCAAATATCATATAAATCAAAACTTGTTTGCGCTTATTCATTGCAAGAAATTACGTTGGTCTCAAATAATATCCCTCTATCTTATCGTTTAACGGATGTGAATTTTAAATATTGTGCGCAAAACTAATTTTTTTGGATAGATTAAAAGGTATGTTCATTTAAAATATTCTCAATCTTTGATAAAACAGTAACAGTCTGGATATAATGATGGAAGGAAAAAGTAGGTTTTTTGTTCATGATTACATTCATAGCAAACGATTCAAGAGATTTTTCTGTCAATTCATCGTCACTGATTTTGTCTGATTTGAATCGTGCACCATGTACATTTTCAAGGTAATTTTCTGTCAGGTTGAAAGTAAATACCCCGATATTTGATTCAATAAGTATGCTATGCTCGTTTTTATTGTCAATCTTAAGCATGATAAGGCAAATTGAACTATCATACATTTTAAGTCTTATCTTAATGAAAGGTCTGCCGGTTTGAGTTGTTTCAATTGTATTTATATCTATTTTTTTTACAGGCATTGGAGTCATAAGTGTTAAAAAGCTTAATGCAGTTAAAACTGAAGACCTTATTTGTTTTCTGCTGTTGATCGACTTATTATATCTGAAAAGAAGTTGACTTCCCTTTGAAGAAATAAATTCTTCCATAAGAGGATGTTGGATTTCAATTATTTCTGCCTGAATAATATTTCCAGATTCATCAATATATTGTTCAAGGTCTGTAAGTTCGGTCAATGACAATAATGGTTGATCAACAAAGTAGATATTGGATTTTGCTTTTATTAATTCTAAAAGTATTTGGTATGCATTTTTGATATAGCTTACAAAAATATATGCGTCGTATTCATTTGTAGAGTATTTTTCAGGAGGGACTTCATTATTTTCATCAGGAAATATAATATCTATGCCTTGAAAAAACTTTACTCTTGAAATAATTTCAGAGTAAAATTTAATGTCTTTTTCATTACCTGTGAGCAAACAATGTATCATCTCAGCAAATTCTTAAAATAACATTACCTTCAAAACATTAATATTTAAATGTATCAATTATTTTTGAGTTTTGAATTTTAAATTATGATTAAAGATTCAGTTTTGCATCAGGGGATGCGTAAAAAACTTGTAGAAGAGATTGAAAAGAAGGGAATTACGAATAAGTTGATCCTTGAAGCTATTGGAAAAGTACCCAGGCATTTATTCATGGAAAGCGGATTCCTGAATTTTGCATATAGGGATCAGGCTTTTCCAATAGGTGCGGGTCAGACTATATCTCAACCTTTTACAGTTGCTTATCAGACTCAGCTTTTAAATTTTGTTTCAAATGATAAAATTCTTGAAATTGGAACAGGTTCAGGATATCAGGCAGCTGTCCTGATTGAGTTAGGGGCAAGAGTTTTTACTATTGAAAGGCAAAGGGAATTATATTTAAAAGTTCAGCAGTTTCTTCCTTCTATAGGATATAATCCAAGATTCTTCTTTGGCGATGGTTATAAAGGGTTACCTTCATACGGACCTTTTGATGGTATTGTTGTGACAGCAGCAGCTCCGTACATTCCTGAAGATTTAAAGACTCAGCTTAAAACAGGGGGCAGATTGGTTATTCCTGTGAATAGTGAACATCATCAAATAATGACTGTTGTTACAAGGTTAAGTGAAAATGAATTTGATGAAAAGCACTATGG
>CAYXJA010000092.1:5449-6581 GCA_964465425.1 uncultured Prolixibacteraceae bacterium
ATTACCGGAGATAGTCTGTTCAGGGGTAGCATAGGAAGAACTGATCTTCCGGGAGGTGATTATAATAGCTTGATAATAAACATAAAAGAAAAGCTTCTTTCTTTGCCTGATGATGTAATTGTTTATCCCGGACATGAGTCTGCAACAACAATTGGCGACGAAAGAGTTTTAAATCCGTTTCTGAGATAAAGTCATTTTTTTACATATCAAATAACATATCTTTGTATTTGAAATTCAAAAAAAACATTTACCGTGATTAAGAATGATAAATTCGGGTGGAGGCATATCGGTCCAAGATCCCACGAGATAGAGAGCATGCTTAAAACCATTGGTGTAAATTCAATGGAAGAGTTAATTGATCAGACTGTACCTGAGAGTATAAGGCTTGATGTACCTTTGGATTTAGGTCCCGGACTTTCAGAACGTCAGTATTATCGTAAGATTCATGATCTTGCTCAGATGAATAAGGTCTTCAATACTTATATAGGAATGGGTTATTACGATACTATAACTCCGGCTGTAATTCTCCGAAATGTTTTTGAAAACCCTGTTTGGTATACTTCTTATACACCATATCAGGCTGAAATATCGCAAGGAAGGCTTGAAGCCCTTTTGAATTTTCAAACCATGATATGTGATTTTACCGGACTGGAAATTGCAAATGCTTCGCTTCTTGATGAAGCTACTGCTGCTGCTGAGGCTATGATAATGATGTTCTCATCCAGAACTAAAGATCAGAAAAAGAATGGAGCGGATATTCTTTTTGTGGATTCAAAAGTTTGGCCTCAAACACTTGATGTGCTTATTACAAGATCAGAACCTTTAGGGATAAATATACAAACAGGTAATTATAAAGAATTTGTTTTTGATGAAAATGTATTTGGGGTTTTATTACAATATCCTAATTCAGAAGGAAATATAGAAGATTATAAATCTTTCGTAAATACTGCCCATGAAAAAGAGTGTAAAGTAGCCGTTGCTGCTGATCTTCTTAGTCTTGCTTTACTTACACCTCCTGGTGAATGGGGAGCAGATATTTGTTTTGGCAGTTCTCAGCGATTTGGAATCCCAATGGGTTATGGTGGTCCACATGCTGCTTTCTTTGCAACAAGAGATGAATTTAAGCGTAGCA
>CAYXJA010000093.1:0-2155 GCA_964465425.1 uncultured Prolixibacteraceae bacterium
TTAATACTTTTTATTCTTTTTTTTAATGCTAATTACTTTAGTTATTTATTATCAATCATTTGTAGCGATAAAAATATTTTCATTTTTTTTGCAATAAGTATTGACTTTGATATAAAAAAAGCTTATGGGTAAAAATTACACATTTAATAAAATAGATGAAATTTCAACATAGTTTAAATTAAAAGCTTCTGCAACTCCTTTATATACAACATCACCCCTGACAATGTTTAATCCTTTCTTAAGTGATTTATTATTCCTGCATGCAACTTGCCAGCCTTCATTTGCCAGGCTTTTTGCATAGGGGAGTGTGGCATTTGTAAGTGCAATTGTTGATGTATGTGGAACTGCTCCCGGCATGTTGGCTACAGAATAATGAACTACATCGTCAATAATAAAACAAGGGTTATCATGTGTAGTAGGACGTGAAGTTTCAAAACATCCTCCCTGATCTATTGCAACATCTACCAGAACAGCTCCTTTTTTCATTGTTTTAATCATATCACGGGATATTAATTTCGGAGCCCTTGCACCGGGAATAAGGACTGCCCCAATGATAAGGTCATGTGTTTTTATCATATCGCTGATATTATACGAGCTGCTCATCATTGTTTTTACATTGGCAGGCATAATTTCTGATAAATAACGTAATCTTTTAAGATTTAGATCCATAATTGTTACATCTGCCCCTAATCCTGCTGCCATCCTTGCAGCTTCAGTTCCTACTATCCCTCCTCCAAGTATAAGCACTTTTGCCGGAGGCACTCCGGGAACACCACCCAACAAAACACCTCTTCCGCCAAAGGTCTTTTCAAGATATTTGGCCCCCTGTTGTACTGACATTCTGCCTGCAACTTCTGACATTGGAATCAGCAGAGGAAGGGAGCGATCTTCAAGTTCAACAGTTTCATAGGCAATACAGACAGCTTTGGAATCAATCATCGCTTTTGTTAGTGATTCAGAAGAAGCAAAGTGGAAATAAGTAAAAACTATCTGATTTTCCCTGATCAACTTATATTCCCTTTCGATTGGTTCCTTCACTTTTATTATCATTTCTGCTGAATCGTAGACTGATTCCAGCGATGGAAGTATAATCGCCCCGGCTGCTGAATAATCATTATCACTAAAACTGCTTCCTTCTCCTGCTGTCGATTGCATATAGACAATATGACCATCGGCTACTAATTCTGATGCACCGGATGGAGTTAACGCAACCCGGTTTTCATTATTCTTAATTTCTTTTGGAACACCTATTTTCATATAACATGTTTTTATTTTAAGTAAAAATAAGATTATAGAAAAAAAGGGATCATGACAAATACCATATTATGTCTCAAATTTCAGGATTTTTGGCCTCGTTTTTTCCATATCAGATATACACATCATCCGTACCTCATTCGTACCTCATTCGACTAAAGCACCAATAGTGTACAATATTTTTAGCATAAAATTCGAATGAGGTATATATGGGGTTGGTTTGATGTGTGAATAGTAAATTGAGAATTTTTAAGAGGGTAATTTTTTAACGGCGGATATTTCTTTAAATGTTTTATACTGAAAATATCTTTAGTACAAAAAGTATCAGATTATACAAAAAGTTCAATTTTTTATTTTGGATTGTTAGTTATATCTTTACGCGGTTTGTTTTAAACGCAATATTTTATGCCTGAAGTATCAAAACGTGGGATTAGAATGCCCGAGTCTCCGATTAGAAAGTTAGTGCCCTTAGCTGATAAAGCAAAGGCAAGCGGGAAAAAAGTATATCATTTGAATATCGGACAACCGGATATCCCAACACCTCAGGTAGCTCTGGATGCTATAAAAAATATTGACAGAAAAATACTGGAATATAGTCCCAGTGAGGGAATCAGGTCTTACAGAGAAAAGCTTGTAAGTTATTATCAGAAGTATAAAATTAATGTTGCTACAGAAGATATAATAATAACTACAGGTGGGTCGGAAGCAGTAACATATGCATTTCTTGCATGTCTTGATCCGGGAGATGAGATTATAGTTCCGGAACCATCATACGCCAACTACACAGCATTTGCAATTGTAGCAGGAGCAGTTGTAAAAACTATACCTTCAAAGATAGAAGAAGGATTTTCATTACCTCCGATTGAAAAGTTTGAACAGCTGATTACTCCCAGAACTAAAG
>CAYXJA010000093.1:2255-3466 GCA_964465425.1 uncultured Prolixibacteraceae bacterium
TTTTCATTACCTCCGATTGAAAAGTTTGAACAGCTGATTACTCCCAGAACTAAAGGGATTTTAATCTGCAACCCTAATAATCCTACAGGTTATTTATATACTCAAACGGAGATGAACAAAATCCGTGACCTAGTTAAGAAATATGATTTGTATCTTTTTTCTGATGAAGTGTACAGGGAATTTTGTTATACCGGAGCTCCATATATTTCAGCATTTCATCTGGAAGGAATTGAAAATAATGTGGTTTTAATAGATTCAGTTTCCAAGAGATACAGTGAATGTGGAATCAGAATCGGGGCTTTAATAACAAAGAATAAAGCAGTCAGAGGGAGTGTAATGAAATTCTGTCAGGCGAGGTTAAGTCCGCCGCTGATTGGGCAGATAGCTGCTGAAGCTTCACTCGATACTCCCGAAGAATATATGCTGGAGATTTATAATGAGTACGTTGAGAGAAGAAAATTCTTAATCGACGGCTTGAACCGGATTAAGGGTGTTTATTCTCCGATCCCAATGGGCGCTTTTTATACTGTAGCCAAACTTCCTGTTGACGATTGTGATAAGTTTTGTCAATGGCTGCTAAGCGATTTTGAGTATGAAAATCAAACAATATTTATGGCTCCGGCATCGGGATTTTATACTACACCGGGACTGGGAAAAAATGAAGTCAGAATAGCTTATGTTCTGAATAAAGAAGATCTTGCAATATCTTTAAAGATTCTTGAAGAAGCATTAAAAGTATATCCGGGAAGGCAGGAATAAAATAAATGCCTTTTAACGTACTGACTTTAAAAGAAAATATGTATTTTCATACCACTAATTAAAGACAGGGAAATGCGAAAGGGGATAATTGCTTCATTATTAGTAGTAATAATGTTTGGATTGTTTGCAAAAGATGCTTCTGCAAATATTTATTTTGATAATCTAAGCAGTCTTACTTCACTGATAAATAAGGTATTAAATGGTGGATGTGCCATCTTGAGTGATGTTGATGAAACTGATTCATCAACGATTTCTTATTTTGGTAACATGGAGTATGATTCTGCAAAGGGAGAGTTAAAACTTGGCAGGGCAATGATTTTTTTCATTTGTGCCCTGATTCTGGGATTTATAATCGGAGGTGCTTATTTTATTAAATCTTCAAGACAAAAGCACCTCGATAAAGAGCAAGGGATGTTGAAAGCTCTTATTGATAACATTCCTGATACAATTTA
>CAYXJA010000093.1:3566-6534 GCA_964465425.1 uncultured Prolixibacteraceae bacterium
GTTATGCTTGAAAGTCAGGCTAAGTTTAAAGCTTTATTTGAAAATGCACCTTTGGCTTTTTTCAGACTGGATAAAGACATGAAGGTTGTCGAATTCAATCACAGGTTCAGAAAAATGTTTGGTTATACCGATAGTGATATCGGAAAGATAACCAAGTATGATCTTCTTGTAGATGCAGAAATCGGGAGCTTGATACTTGATACAATTCTGGAAACAAAAGAGGTGACCACAGAGATCATGCTTAAGCGTAAAAATGGTGAGTCGTTTATTGCCAACCTTACTCTTGCATTACTTGAAGAAGGTTTTAAAGAGATAGCTATTGAAGGTATTGTTGAAGATATCACTCAGGTTGCTAAAGCAAGAGATGAACTTATTAAAGCAAAAGACAAAGCAATTGAGGCTGACAGGTTAAAATCTCTTTTCCTTGCAAACATGAGTCATGAAATCAGGACTCCTATGAATGCTATTATTGGATTTACCAATATGTTACGGGAAGATGACTTATCGAGTGAAGACAGGAACTCGTTTATTGATGTGATTCAAAGTAATGGGAATTCTTTAATGTCACTGATTGAATCGTTGGTTGATTTCTCTAAGCTGGAAGCTGATCAGATGAGCGTGAGTATGGGGGAATTCAATCTGAATCCTTTATTGGAGAGTGCTTGCGACAATACTGAAAAATTACTGAAGTCAGAAGAAAAGGATAAGGTAAAAGTTATCAGGAATTTTGCAAGCGAAGATGGATTAAGGATTGTTTCAGACAGGCACAGATTGAACCAGGTAATCAGCCATTTGATTTCAAATGCTATTAAATTTACTGATGAAGGTGAAATAGAAATAGGCTATAAGGTTAATGGGGACGATCTGGGGATTTTTGTAAGAGATACAGGTATTGGAATAAAAAAGGACAAAATTGGTAAGATTTTTGATCGTTTTACTAAAGTAAGCAGTGATAAAAATAAGTTGTACGGTGGAACAGGAATTGGATTAACAATTTCTAAAGGGCTGATGGAACTTATGGGAGGCAAAATTGAGGTTGAATCAAAAGTTGGGGAAGGGTCTACTTTCTGGCTAAATATGAAAACAGGAATAGTAAATGAACAAGCTTAATTCATTTTTTCTTGACAATAATAAAATGATTGATTACTTTTAGATAATAATTTAAAAAGAGTACGATGAGTGACCAGGTTAAGCCATTAATATTAATAGTTGAAGATGTTGAATCCAATTATCTTTACTTAAATGCAGTTTTATCAAAACTGGATGCACACGTTGAATGGGTTAAGAACGGTTTAGAAGCTGTTAATTTTGTGAAAGAACATCCTGAAGTGAACTTGATCCTTATGGATTTGCAGATGCCTGAAATGAATGGATATGATGCAACCAGAGAAATAAAGAAGATATATCCTGATTTGATAATAATAGCTCAAACGGCATTTGCCATGTCTGATGACAGAGCAAAAGCAATAGAAGCAGGATGTGATGATTATCTTGCTAAGCCAATCAGGTCAAAAGATTTGCTTGATACAGTCAATAAATATCTTAATGGTCAATAATTTATTATCAATTATATAAATGATAAGTCCGGTTCATAAATTGTACCGGACTTTTTTTTAGATTTGATGTTGATAATTAGAAATTATGAAGAAAGGATATAAAATATTGATGCCTCTTTTGCTTGCAGTAGCAACAGCGATAGGGATTTTTCTCGGAGCACGTATTAACAACAATATAAGCACTTCAAACAAGGGAGTAGGTAATGTTTTTGAAACCGATAAACTTTCAATCATTACTAAAATAATAGAAAAGGATTATGTTGATACAATTAGCAGAAATGAGCTGATTGAAAAGGCAATACCTTTAATTTTAAACGAACTTGATCCGCATTCCACTTACATAAAAGCTGATGAAATGAAAAGTGTAAGCGAAGAAATGAGAGGAAATTTCTCAGGAATAGGTGTTCAATTTATTATGCAGAATGATACTGTAACAGTAGTTGATGTTGTTTCAGGCGGGCCTTCCCAAAAGCTTGGTATTCTGGCAGGTGACAGAATAGTTAAGGTAAACGGTGCAAATGTTTCAGGAATGGAAATAAGAAGCGACAGTATTGTTTCTTTGCTTAAAGGGAAAAAAGGTACAATTGTAAATGTTACGATACTGCGTCATGGTTTTAATGATTTACTGGAATTTAAAATAGAAAGAGATGAAATACCTCTTGTCAGTGTAGATGTGTCTTATATGATCGATAATACACTTGGGTTAATCAGAGTCAACAGGTTTGCAGAAAAGACCCACAAAGAGTTTGTCGATGGTATTAAAGATTTAAAATCGAAGGGGGCTGAGAAATTGATTATCGACTTAAGGGGTAATTCAGGAGGATATTTACAAGCTGTTTTTGAAATGGTTGATGAATTTCTTAAGGAAGGGAAGATGATTGTTTATACTCAAGGAAAATCAAGACCAAGATATGATTATTTGTCAACCAGCAACGGTATATGGGAAGAAGGCGATTTAGTTGTACTGATTGATGAATATTCAGCTTCAGCAAGTGAAATATTTGCAGGAGCAATTCAGGATAATGACCGGGGCTTGATTATAGGTCGCCGTTCATTCGGAAAAGGTTTGGTTCAGGAACAAATTCCTTTCATTGATGGTTCTGCTCTTCGGCTAACAGTTGCCCGTTTTTATACACCAAGTGGCAGAAGCATTCAAAAGCCTTATGACAAAGGCAATGAAGATTATGAAATGGAACTATACAACAGGATGGTTAATGATGAGCTTGTTGAAAAGGATAGTATTCATTTCAGTGATAAAGACAAATATTCCACTACCGGAGGAAGAACAGTATATGGAGGCGGTGGAATAATGCCGGATGTATTTGTGCCTGTTGATACTTCAGGTGTTAACAATTTATATTCTTCAGTAGTATCTAAAAACCTGATTTATTATTATGCTTTTGATTATGCAG
>CAYXJA010000094.1:0-6524 GCA_964465425.1 uncultured Prolixibacteraceae bacterium
GGAGAACTCAAATCCCTGAAGGTCCTCAATGAGATTTTTCATTGATAATGAAATCATTTTCAGCATATACTTGCAGAAAAGAAAAAAATTTATAGTTTTATGGTTCAATTATAAAAAATGATTTCAGACAATTACAAATACGGTTGGTGGATAAGTCCCTGGGTTAATGTAAAACGTAGGGATACACAATATATAATAACTATTTGAAAGCAATGGAGGCCATGTTGTTTAAAGCAGCATGGCCTTTTTTGTGGGATAAATTTAAAACAATTGATAAAACAGAATTATGACAAAGTTGAAAAAAGTCTTTCTTACAGAGGATGAAATGCCAAGGCAATGGTACAACCTGGCAGCTGACGTTAAAATGAATCCTCCACTTGGACCTGATGGTAATCCAATTTCTCCTGAGATGCTAGCCCCGGTATTCCCAATGAATATCATTGAACAAGAAGTTAGTACACAACGCTGGATTGATATTCCGGAAGGCATTCTTGACATGCTTACCATATGGCGTCCAACACCACTTGTACGGGCTTACGCTCTGGAAGCAGCACTTAAAACCCCGGCAAAGATTTATTATAAAAACGAAAGTGTTTCTCCCGCAGGAAGTCATAAACCAAATACTGCTGTTGCTCAGGCATGGTATAACAAACAATTTGGTATTAAAAGAATAACAACTGAAACCGGAGCAGGACAATGGGGTACAGCCCTGGCTTTTGCATGTTCATTGTTAGGTCTTGAATGTAAAGTATTCATGGTAAAGGTTAGTTTTGATCAGAAACCTTTCCGTAAAATGGTTATGAACACCTACGGAGCTAACTGTGTTGCAAGTCCTAGTACTGAAACTAATGCCGGACGTGAAATCCTTGCTAAGTATCCCGATACTCCGGGCTCTCTTGGTATTGCCATTTCCGAAGCAATAGAACAGGCTGTTACTGACCCGACTGGAGAAACCCGTTATTCGTTGGGTAGCGTACTAAACCATGTTATGCTTCATCAGACTATTATTGGACTGGAAGTTAAAAAGCAACTTGTAAAATTTGGTGAAAAGCAGCCTGATGTTGTTATCGGATGCTGTGGAGGAGGAAGTAATTTCGCCGGAATATCTTTCCCATTCATGCTTGATAAGATAAACGGAGCTCAGATTAAGATTGTAGGCGCAGAACCTTATTCATGCCCTACATTAACCAAAGCTCCTTTTGGATATGACCATGGCGATGTAGCTAAAATGACACCTCTGTTACCAATGTATAGCCTCGGACACTCATTTATTCCGGCTCCTATACATGCCGGCGGTCTCCGTTATCATGGTATGTCTCCACTTGTTAGTGCTGCTTATAAAAATGGTCTGATGGATGCAGTAGCTATTCATCAAAGTGAGTGTTTTGATGCAGGATTGTTGTTCGCCAAAACTGAAGGTATTATTCCAGCCCCTGAATCAACTCATGCAATAGCTGCAACTATTCGTGAAGCTAATATTGCTAAGGAAGAAGGTAAAGAAAAAGTCATAGTATTTAACCTTAGTGGTCATGGTCAGATGGACCTTGTTGGATATGAAAAATATCTTACCGGAAAACTTGAAGATTATGAACTCCCAATGGAAGTTATAGAAAGATACTTAGCTGAAATAGCAAATTATCCTAAACCTAATTTTGTATAAACTGAATTTAAATATTTAAAGAAGGGTCTTAATTTATTTAGACCCTTCTTTCTTATTTGATGGTCTTTATTTGGCAAAAAAAAAATAAATAATATATTTGCAGCTCAAATTAAAGGTGCCATAGCTCAGTAGGTAGAGCAACGGACTGAAAATCCGTGTGTCCCCGGTTCGATTCCTGGTGGCACCACCAAAAAAGGGAAGATAAACATCTTCCCTTTTTCATTAATAATTCTGAAATTATTTCGGTTTTATTTTATCTGCAGAATAAAATACCAATATATAATCGTGGCCCTTTTGCTACGAAATCAGGATAGTCTATTCCTGGATACAATACATAATCAAGCTTGGTAACTGCATTTATGTTATGAGTGATTTTATATTCAAAGCTAACATGAGGAGCAATGATCATTGTTCCATAGACTTTGTATATAGCTGAATCTTCAATATTATCTTTGAAATCACCTGAAAGGGGATATAAATCAGTTATTTTACCTCCTCCGATTGTAACGCCTAACACAGGAGTGAAATTACTATTAAGGAATTGATATTCTGCAAGCAAGCCTCCCCAGCCAATCTTGTAAAATCCTTCGGAATCAGGATATTTATAATTTGACACATAACCTTCGGTCCCAAATCTTAAATGTTTGCCAGTACGAAATGCAATTTTTCCTCCTATTCCGGTAGTAAACCCTTTAACCGGAGTATTTGTATTGTTGTTTGATATTAAACCCGCATGTAGAAACATTCCTCCTCTGAAAAGTTCCGGCTTGTTTTCTGTATATCCCTTAAAACAAAAAAGAAGTAGAAAAAATGATATTAGTATAAATCTCATGTAATTATATTTTATTTTTTCGGCAAAATACACTATTCATTTCTTAATCCTTCAATGAGTTTCAGATTTTTAATTTTTGATTTCGCCGGAAAATAAATCCATAACATTCCGTTTACAATGATGATGAGGATTATTACTAAAACAAAAAGAGGAGAAAAATCTAATATTGATGAAATTATTATTGGGTATACTGCTAAAAGTGCAGTTAAAAATCCTATTATTACGCCCCATATCAGGAGAATAATATATTCTGATACAGTTATTTTTACAATAGAGTCATTTCCAAATCCCAAAGATGCAAGTAAAGAAAGTTCTTTACTTCTTTCGTAAAGAGAGCGTTGAAGAACCACTGAAATCCCTGCTGTTCCAATAAGTAGTCCCAAAGCTCCCAGAATAAGGAAAATGCTTAGGTAAGTATTCTCAACCGAAAGAAATTCAGATAATCTTATTTGAGCATCTTTTATTTCAATACCATTATCTCTGTATAGCATTGTAATTTCTTCCGCAATTTCTTGCTTTCGTTCCTGTTCTCCTTCTATTAGAAAAAAGTTTGATCCTGCTTTTGTTGGGAAGTTTTCCAGAAAATATTTACTGTCAATTAATATATTTCCCTGGAATATTGAAGGCTTAAGTCCTGCAACAAGTACAAGGTATATTTCTTCACCTTTTGAGTTAATATATGTAAGTGTATCTCCCGGCTTTTTACCAAGTCCCCACTGGATTACTGTCTGGTCTGCTATAGCAGGAATACAATTGCTGGATTTATTTTTCAGGATTTCCCATCCTGAATCTTCCTTTATTTCGGGGCTAAACGTTTGAAATGAAAATCTTCCTTCCAGCAAGGAAGCATCTACCCCCATTATTCTTGGGTTAGATATTCGGTTCAGATTAAGGCAACTTGCATCATCTCCATCAGCAATGCTAAATTGTACTGCATTAAATCTTTCTGTAATGCCTTGCTCTTTCCGATATTCAGGATTGTTTATATCATGAAGGATTGGTATAGTTGATTCAGCAACCCACAAATATCCCCCGGTGCCGCTTTGGGGATTTATATTTTTTACAAAAACATTCTTTCGGTTGAGTCCTGTTGTTACTACAATAAAAGTGGCAATGGCAAGTATTATTATTATTACCAGATTTCTTTGCTTGTTATACCTGAGGTTTTTGATTACAAGGCTTGAAACAGTAAATGATTTCTCTTGGTTTTTTTGATTTGCAGAAAGAATGATATCAGATATCAGGACTAGGGCAATAAGCGCTGAGCCCCCTGCAATAAAGAAAAGACCTGAATTTATATTTCCATTGCCTGTAAATTGAAGGGCAATGACTATGATAGTAAAAATGATTAGTAAAAATGCAATCCATTTTTTTATCATCAACCTGTGTTCAGGCTTATTATCGTTTATTTGTCTCTGAAGGTTTGAAGAACTCTGTTTAAAGAAAGAATTCAATTGAAAGCGGATAGTAATTGCTGAAATTATAATACTTAAAACTAAGCCGGTAAGCAGTGTTGTAAATTTATATTTACTGACCAATATATCTGTTCTTACGATGTCATTCCATATTCTATTTAATCCCAGAAAAATAATCTCATTATATAAAAAAGCTAATAATATTCCGGTTAAGGAACCTGCAAATGCAATAAAAATTCCTTCAGTTAGATATGTCTGGCGTATCTTTTTATTTGAAAAACCAAGAGCCTGAAGTGTTCCAATTTCTGATATTCTTCTTTCAATAAATAGTTTGAAAAATAAAGCTGTAAGGATTAAAGAAGCAGCAATTATAAAAAAGCTAAGACCGAAAAATAAAGAGCTGAAGTCTGTACCATTCTTTGCTGCATAAAGGCCTTCTTCTTTTACATTTCTGACCTTAAATCCTAAATAAACAGGATCTAATTGTTCTGTAAGAGATTGTTTCAGTTCTTCTTCACTGATTTCATCTCTGTTGAATCTGAAAGAGGTTACTGATCCAAATCTGTTTTCCCAAAGTTTTTGAGCTGTATTGTAATCTATAAAGGCTTTAGGCAGCCCGCGAAATTTATACCAGTAATCTTCATCAATTTTTCTTATTGACTTAAGATTTATTGGTACTCCTGTATTCCAGTCTCTGCAGTTTTCAGCATCAGACAATCCGGGTATTTCAGGCATTAAAGTTCTGTCACCATACCAACCTTCCATTTCCTTAATATCCCTGACAATAAAGGATTTTTCATTTTCAGTCAGTTCTCTTAAAGGACCAATTGTGAAATATGACATAAAAACTGTATCTCCCTTTTTAAGACTTAAATCTTCGGAAAGCCAGGTGTTTATTGTAATTCCGATTGAATCAGTATTATTCTCGGGCAATGTAGAAACAAATGAATAAGGTGTTTCCTTTTCACCTTTTCTGATTCCGTTAGCGAAATAAGTAAAGACTTTTGTATGAGGAATACCGGTATTAATTACTGCCTGAGAAGTGGGATCATCAATAAAGACCCTGTCAGAAATGAGTTCCCATTGATTGGAAGCATCAGATTGTCTGATTTTGAGCCCTGCATTTTCAAGAGAAAATTCACTTTGCAGGATTTCAGTAATGTATTTCTCATCTTTTTCTGTAGATATCAAAAGAATATTGGCTTTTCCTTCCAACTCCATAATATCATTTAAAATTTCCAAAGGAATAAATGCATTAAAAGGAGCTGTTTGTGTATTTTGAAGACTGAGTCTGCCCAGACCTTCCTGGGATAATATTTTGCTTACAATAGTTCTGTAAGATACTACCTGATTATTGTCTGAAACAAAGGGAGCATTTGCCGGTATGAGGGAAGCTTTTTTAATCAGAAGGTTAATTTCATCTCCTAAAGAGACATTAAGACGCTGTGCCAGACTTGAATTGATAGTTATTCCTTCTTCTTGTGAGGCTGTCTTATCTTGAGACTTACTGTCAAATAATTCATAGAATTCATTTTTTACTCCCCAAATATTAACGTTGTTAATTTTAATCAATCCCCCTTCAGTTGAAGCAATACCTTCCAGTTTAAGTGATGGAGTTGTGAATATATCTTTGGCATTCAATTCTTCAGAAAGGGAGATATTAAAAAATCTGTCCCCCGCACTTATTGTATGTGTTATGTTGCCTAAACGCAGGCGGGCATTCTTTTCAAGGCTATAAATCACTGAATCCCCAACAATTAAAGATCCGGTAAGTACTGCAGTAGTTATGGCAACACCAGCTGCTATTAATAGTGCAGGCTTAAGGTAATGCTTCAGGCTGTTTATTATAAGCTTTAAAATCGTCATAGAAGTTTATAATTGTTCAAGCTTACCGTCATTCAAATTGTATATTTTCCCCATTCTTGAAGCAATTTCATGTGAATGGGTAACAAGTATCAGTGTGGTGCCATAAATCCTGTTGAGTTCAATAATAGTATCTATAAGCTTAACTGCATTTGAATGATCAAGAGCTCCTGTTGGTTCATCGGCCAGTATTAATTCAGGATTGTTTATAAGGGCTCTGACTACTGCTGTTCTTTGACATTCTCCCCCTGAAAGAGATGATGGCTTCTGGAAACGCTGTTCCCATATACCTGTTTGTTTTAGCAATGTTTCAGCCCTGGTTTCTATTGAATCATCCTTAATTTTAAGTGGAAGGGAAGGTAAAAGTACATTTTCCCAAACATTGCATTGAGGTAAAAGATGATGAAACTGAAATACCATTCCAATCTTACTGTTTCTCAATGCTGACAAATCATTTGCAGATATTTTATTGTAATCTGTTTCTCCAAGCGCTATTTCTCCGGAATCAACTTTATCCAATGATCCAATGATATTTAACAAGGTTGTTTTACCTGACCCCGATGGACCTACAATTGCAATGGTTTCACCTTTATTTACTTCAAGTGAAATGTTATCCAATACCTTTCTGGTCGACAAACCATTGGTAAATGATTTGCTGAGATTCTTAATTTTAAGCATTTCTCTTCCTGAAATTTTTAATTCTTTTCTTATTCTAAAGTAACACCAATTTCTTCACAAGGTTTACTTTCTTCAT
>CAYXJA010000095.1:0-1085 GCA_964465425.1 uncultured Prolixibacteraceae bacterium
ATCGACGTAGAAGAAATTGAAAAAAGATTGAAGGTATAATTTGAAAATGAAGCAGGTTGAAAAATCTGCTTTTTTTATGCTTATATGGATGCTTTCGATGATACATATAAAACAATAGTAAAACCATCCGAGGGATTGTTTAAAGATAAGGGCAGCAAATTCATTGCTTATGCGTATCCTGTATCTGAAGAAGAATCAATAAAATCTCTTATTCAATCATTAAAGAAAGAACATTACAGTGCAAGGCATCATTGTTATGCTTATCGATTTGGAGACAAAGGACAGACTTACAGGGTTAACGATGACGGAGAGCCTTCGGGTACAGCAGGGCGGCCAATTTATGGTCAGATATTAAGTAATAATCTGACGAATGTACTTGTTGTTGTGGTCAGATATTTTGGAGGAACTCTACTTGGAGTAAGCGGCTTGATAAATGCTTATAAGAGTGCTGCAGCAGATGTTATTTCCAATTCAACGATTATAACAAAAATTGTAAAAGAAAAATTAAGCCTTGAGTTTGACTACGTAATTCAGAACCAGGTAATGAAAGTAATTAAGGATCATCAGATAGAAACAGAAAATCTTCAATACGGATTACTTTGCAATTTAGATATTTATGTAAGGGCAGGGGAGTTGGATCAGGTGACTGGAAAGCTCAGTAAAATTGAAGGTCTTAAAATAAGTCATTTGTGATTAACAAAAATATCGGACAGGTATGGATATACTTGAGAAAAGTTTTTAATTTTATACTTTAATGAATTGTATAGAGAAACATAATATTAGCTTGGTGTGGTTTATTCGTTCAATCCAAGTAACAAGATTTATGAAATTGCTTTTGGGACCAATAGATATTCTATTGGTCTTTTTATATGAAAACATTAAAGGCTTATAAATGCCCATAAAATATAAAATGAAATGCAAAAAAGAGATTTGATTTCAATCACCGATTTTGACAAAGCTGATTATTTAAGGATAATGGAGCTGGCATCTGAGTTTGAAAGTAATCCCAACCAAGACTTACTAAAAGGGAAAGTTGTTGCAACCTTATTCTTTGAGCCTTCAACAAGGACGAGGTTAAGCTTTGA
>CAYXJA010000095.1:1185-6494 GCA_964465425.1 uncultured Prolixibacteraceae bacterium
ATAATGAAAACACAGGGGAGGCTTGATAACATAAATATCTTCATGGTTGGGGATCTTAAATACGGAAGAACGGTTCACT
The DNA here is from genome assembly GCA_964465425.1 of uncultured Prolixibacteraceae bacterium. GTDB lineage: Bacteria > Bacteroidota > Bacteroidia > Bacteroidales > Prolixibacteraceae > CAYMTR01. The sequence goes on from CAYXJA010000095.1 coordinate 1,265, forward strand.
CGTTGCTGATGGCAATGTCTGAATTTGAAAGTCCGGTTTTTAATTTTATTGCGCCACCAGAATTGAAGATGCCGGTTGAGTATAAGCGTTTTCTTCACAGTAAGGGGATTAAATATTACGAGCATACTGAGTTTACTGATATTATTTCAGAGGCAGATATTATTTACATGACCCGGGTTCAGAAAGAAAGATTTACTGATCCTATTGAATACGAAAAGGTAAAAAACATCTATATACTTAAAAACAAGATGTTGAAAAATACAAAACCAACTGTGAAAATTCTTCATCCGCTGCCAAGGGTTAATGAGATTCATACAGATGTAGACTCAAATCCGAAGGCATATTACTTTACACAGGCCTTGAACGGGGTGTTTACACGTCAGGCAATAATTTCACATATCATGGGGTTAAAATAAATAAGAAGAGCAATGAATAAAGCATTACAAGTAAGTGCAATAAAAGAGGGTACTGTAATCGATCATATTCCGGCCGACAGACTATTTGATGTTATTAACATATTGGGTTTGTTCAATATTCAGGAGATGATTACTTTTGGTACTAATCTTGACAGTAAACAACTTGGTAAGAAAGGTATTATAAAAGTAGCGAATCGTTTTTTTGAAGGTGCAGAAGTTGATAAGATTGCATTGGTAGCACCCCATGCCAAGTTAAACACTATAAGGAATTTTGAAGTAGTTGAAAAGAGGGTGGTGGAATTACCTGAAGAGATTGTCAATATCGTTAAGTGTTTCAATCCAAAATGTATAACAAATAATGAAAAGATAAAAACAAGATTTACGGTTATTTCAGAACGACCTGTTGAGCTGAAATGTAAATATTGTGAGAAAATAACATATGAGGATCAGGTTATAATTAAATGATGGAGAATTTTGAGGCAAGGGGAATAGCACATGAAATCAGGAATATTTTATGTTGTAATTTAGAAAGGGATGAGACTCTTAAGGAGATAACAACTTTATTAAAAGAAAGGGTTTTTCACTACGATTGGGTTGGTTTTTATATAATGGAAGAAGATAAGAACGGTTTGTATCTTGGTCCATATACAGGGAAATCAACAATACATACCTTTATCCCTCTGGGTAAAGGTATTTGTGGGCAAGTAGCCGAGAATAAAGAAACGATGATAGTTCAGGATGTAAATAGTGTAGAAAACTATTTATCCTGCAGTATTGATGTGAGATCAGAGATAGTCGTTCCGATATTAAAAAATGGTGAGTTTGTAGCTGAAATTGACATTGATTCACATTCACCTTCACCCTTTTCGGAGGCAGACAAGAGCATGCTTGAAGAAATATGCCGGGATCTGGCAGTTTTATTTTAATAATTTGAACATAAATGATACTGGTTGCAGAAAGCGGTTCGACTAAAACTCAATGGTGTTTTATTGGGGTTGATAAAATTGAATTTCTTGTAAACACACAAGGAATAAATCCTTTGTTGTTAAGCACAGATGAAATAGAAGTAATAATCAGACCTGTAAGTGCCGGTATCGATTTAAGCGATATACAAGCAGTATATTTCTTTGGTGCAGGTTGTTCTACATTGCTTTCAAAAGAAAAGATCGGGAAAGCCATTTTTAATATATTTGAGTGTGGAGAGATAATTGTCGACAGCGATCTGATTGCAGCATGCCTGGCATTGGCAGGAGATAAACCTGCAATAATCGGATTATTGGGAACCGGATCAAATTCTTGTTTATGGGATGGACGAGAAATTGAGCAAAAGGTGCCGTCACTGGGATATATACTTGGAGATGAAGGAGGAGGTGTTTCAATTGGCAAGCAGTTAGTGTCTGATTTTCTAAAAAATCAAATGCCATTAAACTTAAGAATTAAGTTTCACGAAAAGTACGATGTGTCAGTTGAAATAGCAATTGAAAGAGTATATCAGATGCCAATGCCCAATAAATTTCTGGCAGGTTTTGCACCCTTTGCTGAGATGTATATAAAAGAAGAATACTGCAGAAAACTTGTAAGAAATCAGCTCGATAGTTTTATCAGGAGAAATATTTTACAGTACATGAGGTATTCTGATCTTGAGATTTTATTTTGCGGATCGATAGCTTATTCTCATAATGATATTTTGCTGGAAGTATGTTCAGAGCATGGTTTAAAAATAGGTAAGGTTGTAAAGGAGCCAATAAAAGATTTGGCATTATACCTGCAAAAGAAAGTTTTATTTTCCTGAGAAAATATTATTGAGATTTCGAAGATTCACGGAATTCGTAATCGATTTTCATTATTATATGCTCAATCATAGGATTTTTTTCAGGATTATATTCAGATCTGAGAGAGGCCATAAATATACTGGCAGTTACATTCCACAGAGCAGCACGAAAACCGTTTCTATATTCTTTGATTAAGTCATAAGGAGTTTTTTCAAATTCCCGATCAATAAGCTTTAAAAGAAGCCGACCCTGAGAAGGGGTTAATCCGGCAAGTAAACTAAAGTATTTGTCTTTAATATAACCTTCGCACCACTTTAAGTAATTTTTCCTGCTTTCACCTTCATAAAATACGATTTCAGAGTTAATTCTGTCATATTCTTTTCTAATGATCATAAGGAGGGGGTAAACTTTTCTGACATCTTTTTCCAGAACCTGGTACTTCTTCTCTTCCCGTTTATTTTTGAAATTATAATCCTGAATTATTTTTATTTCCTTCATTTCAAAAGAAGGAATATTTTGATACAATGAATCTTGAGCCTGAGAAGTAAGATTTAAAGCAAGTAATATAAAAAGTAAACTAAGTTGTTTCATACTGATTCCAAAGATAATAACTTTTTAAACAGAAGAGTAGTTCATTATAAAAGAGTCGTGATTGAGAAAAGTGTGACGAACGGATAATATTTTGGGATTAATAAGCAGATAGCTTACATGAAACACTATTTAGAATTGTTATTAATTATTAGTAAAAGCAAAAAAAAATAATATTATTAAGTTCCTGATTTTATTGACTTTTAATTTGGTGAAAGTGCGCTTTGGTGTGACGAATGTGTTAATATCTTACATGAAAGTAGTGTTTTATATGATTTTTGTTATTAATTTTATAGAGAGAGTAAAACATATTTGTATTTGAGAGTATAAATATTTATTGAGAGAAAGATGGTTAGGATGGTTTTGATAATATTGCTTCTCGCAGCTTGTTTTTGGGGAAATGCAAGCAACAATAACAACGAAACGGAATTGAAGAATGCTAGTCCTTCGGTGAGAAACAGCATTAAATTCAGTTATGATCAGTTATTTGTAAATGAGAATGGCAATAGTATTGAATTTTCAGATGATTTTAATTTGCCAAAGCTCCGTTCTTTTTGGGGTGAAGAAAAGGAAAACATTACTTGTTCTCTCACTGATCGTCCAGGTTTTCTTAGGTTAAAATCAACTAAGGGCAATTCAGTCAGAACTTTAAAAATAAATAATACTTTAAATAAAAAGATAACCCGAAACACTGAAGGAGAAGTTGTTGGTTATTTTGATCTAGTGAAGATGGAAGAAGGGACAATGACCGGCATTTATCTTTTTGAACGAGGAGTAAATTTTATTGGGGTTGAAGTTAATAACGGTAAAAAGATATTAAAAGCTGAGATTAATGGTGAGTTGAATGATAGCCGAGAGATTATAGCAGAAGGATTAATGTTGAGAGTCAGACTTGAAAAATCAAGATGTCATTTGGAATATAGTATTGATGGTTTGAATTTCACACAGTTAGGCTCTGATTTTTGTATTGAGACGATGGAGGATGCTGCTAACTACGTAGGTATTTTTTGTTTGAATGAATCAGGAGAAGGCGGAAGTGTGGATGTAGATTGGTTTTATTTTAAACCAATGGAAAATTCAACGGTGCAATTTGCAGAAACAAGGGATAATAAAAATATTCCTATTTTATAAAGAGAGGAATTTTAAAGGTAAAGGCTATTCAGACGAATAGCCTTTTTTTATTTTTGAGTGTTGTTAATTTCTGTTTCAATAAATTTTTTACTTTTAAAATTGATTGCATAAAACAATAGATGGTTAAAGAGAGAAGCATTCCGATATATAGTCTTCAAACATTTAGTAGCCCGGAGCGAAGAAGTCAACAGTTTCAGGTTGAAGTATTTAATGCTAATCGACACTATGAGGTTAAGTATCCTCACAGGCATGATTTTTTTGAAGTTTTATATTTAGCTACGGGTTCGGGATATATAGTCATCGATAACAATAAATATGAGATTAAGCCGCCTTGTGTTTTTTTTCTTTCACCCGGTCAGGCTCATAAACTTGAATTGTCAGAAGACATAGGGGGGTATATTTTTATTTTCACATCTGAGTTTTATTTGATAAACAGATCTGACCAAAACAGGTTGATAGAATTTCCATTTTTCTATACAATACTTCAAAATAATCCACCATTGTTTCTAAGCAGAATAAGTGACAAAGAATTTATTGAAGATTTGTTTAAAAGAGCAGTTTGTGTGGATTCTGGGAGTAATAACAAATCAATAGAATTCATGAGATCAATTCTTGATTTGATACTTACTTTTTGTTCTGTTTTATATCCATCGGATCATGATTTTAAGGCAACAGGTAAAGGGCATCTTCTTGTGAAAAAATTTTATAGGTTAGTTGAAGAAAACTTTCATAAAAACTTATTGGTAAATCAATATGCCGATATGTTGGCAGTAACTCCCAATCACTTGACACAGACGTTAAAACATTTAACAGGAAAGACTTCGAATGATATAGTTAAGGAAAAGCAAGTTCTGGAAATAAAAAGATTGTTGGTTCATACAAATCTTAATGTAACAGAGATAGCTGTCCAGTTTAACTTTACCGATCAATCATATTTTTCTAAGTTTTTTAAAAGGGAAACAGGATTCTCGCCCAATGCTTACAGAACAGGAAATCAGGATTAATTTCTTCAATATGCTTCCTTAAGTTGGTTAATGGTTCGTATATTGCATTTGTGAAATTGACATTGTTGTGATAAGAATATTGTTATACATAAACAATTGAAATATAAGGCACTTTAGTTATCCTTAAAATTATCAATATTTCAACATCCATGAAAATTACCTAAAAAAGCTGTTTTTTTACTCGCATAAGATAGAATTATTTAGTTTTTTTGTATTCTCAAATGATACTGATTTAAAAACAAAGTATTACGAGAAGTGATTTAAAAAAAAGTTTAAAATTAAAAGATAAAATTATGGCAAATTATTTCAATTCAATTCC
>CAYXJA010000096.1:0-6493 GCA_964465425.1 uncultured Prolixibacteraceae bacterium
GCATGCCAGTAATGATGGTCATGATCCTTGCCCATTCCGAAGATATCAAGCTCATCGTGTTTGAAAGATTTAACGGCTGCAGTTCTGTTTCCGGTAAGGATGGCACTTATGTGTTCCATCTTATATTTCTGGTTGACAGCAACTATAGCTTCAAGGGCAAGAGCAAGCTCTTCGCCTGCTTCAAGTCTTTCTCTCGGGTTGAGGCAGTTGTCACAAGCTCCGCAATTTTCTTCAGCATAATTTTCTCCAAAATAATGGAGTAATATTTTCCTTCTGCACATTGAAGATTCAGCATAGGATACCGTATCGAGAAGAAGTTGTTTTCCGATTTCCTGTTCGGCTACGGGTTTACCCTGCATGAATTTCTCAAGCTTCTGGATATCTTTATAACTGTAGAAGGTAATACATTTGCCTTCGCCTCCATCGCGTCCTGCGCGTCCGGTTTCCTGATAATAACCTTCAAGGCTCTTTGGTATGTCGTAATGGATGACAAACCTTACATCGGGTTTGTCGATTCCCATTCCGAAGGCAATGGTAGCAACGATAATATCAATTTCTTCCATCAGGAACATATCCTGATGCTTAGACCTTGTAGCTGCGTCCATACCTGCATGGTAGGGCAATGCTTTTATTCCGTTTACCTGAAGGTTTTCAGCAAGTTGTTCTACCTTCTTACGGCTGAGGCAATATATAATCCCCGATTTTCCTGTGTTGGAATGGATAAACTTTATTATTTCAGCTGTTGACTTGAACTTTGGCCTTATTTCATAATAAAGGTTAGGCCTGTTGAATGATGATTTATATACTTTAGCGTCCATCATTCCAAGGTTCTTTTGAATATCGTGCTGAACCTTGGCAGTTGCTGTTGCAGTAAGAGCCATAACCGGAGCCGGGCCAATTTCCTGAATAATCGGTCTTATGCGACGATATTCAGGTCTGAAATCATGTCCCCATTCAGAAATACAATGAGCTTCATCAACAGCATAAAATGAAATCTTTATCTGTTTGAGAAAATCAATATTGTCTTCTTTGGTTAGAGATTCAGGGGCAACGTATAATAGCTTTGTTTTACCTGAAAGAACTGAATCCTTAACTTCCTGAATAGCATTTTTGGTAAGTGAGGAATTCAAAAAATGGGCGATGCCGTCTTCTGTGCCGAAACTTCGGATTGAATCAACCTGATTCTTCATCAAAGCAATAAGCGGTGAAATTATGATAGCTGTTCCATCGAGAAGTAAAGCCGGTAACTGGTAACAAAGCGATTTTCCTCCTCCTGTAGGCATAAGCACGAAAGTGTCTTCGCCATCCATCACACTTTTAATCACCTTTTCCTGATCGCCTTTAAAGCGGTCAAATCCGAAATGTTTATGCAGTTGTTCCTGTAAAAACTGACTGTCTGTCATTGTAAATGTGTTTGCATGTATCAAAAAAATTTTTCAAAGGAACACTAAGATAATAAATAAATATCTACGTGATGTTTAATAATGACATTATTAATAAGAGAATTTAATTTTTACTAAACAATTAGTTATGGATTTGATTCCTTTTGATTTGATTTAGTATGTATATTTGTCATTTTCAGAATAAGAGCTATGGCGAAAGCAAAGGGAACCGGTAATGAAATGTCTTTTCTTGGGCATCTTGAAGTGTTAAGATGGCATCTGATACGGGCGGTGGTAGCTGCCCTCGTCATGATGATTGTTGCTTTTTTGTTCAGAGACCTGATTTTTAACGGTATAATTTTAAATCCCAGGAATCCTGATTTCATATCAAACCGGATGTTCAATCAATTCGGGCAATGGATAGGGGAGCTGCTTGGCAAAGAAACCGGGGTGCTGACAATTAACAGTAAACCTTTGACATTAGTGAATATTGAAATGGCCGGGCAGTTTATGTCGCACATGAAGATTTCACTGATTGCAGGGCTTATACTTGCAAGTCCCTATATCATCTTTGAATTATGGAAATTCATAGAACCTGCCCTTCATGAAAATGAAAAGAAATATGCCGGAGTAGCTGTTTTTTCAATTTCAACACTTTTTATAATTGGGATTCTCTTTGGATATTTTATCATTACTCCCTTATCTATTGATTTTCTCAGTACGTACATGGTAAGTGAGGATGTGATAAATACCATAAAGCTTAATTCATATATAAGTACAGTAACAACAGTGACTTTTGCTACAGGGCTTGTTTTTGAACTTCCTGTAGTAGCGTACTTCACGAGTGCAATTGGAATAGTGACGCCTGAGTTTTTAAAAAAATACAGGAGACATGCTTACGTAATATTGCTTATACTTGCAGCCATAATTACTCCTCCTGATGTTTTCAGTCAGATTTTGGTTTGTATTCCTTTGATAATACTTTATGAAATAAGTATTTATATATCACGTTTTGTAGTAAAAAGGAAGAAGAAAAGGGAATTATTGGCTGAATCAGGCATCAGCTAAAGGCTTGAAAGGTTAAAAAAACTGAATTGAAATGAAATTAAGTACTGATAATATTGAAAAAAGATACAGGAAACGTACTGTAGTAAAGAATGTTTCCATTGAAGTAAACCAGGGAGAGATAGTTGGATTGCTTGGTCCTAACGGGGCAGGGAAGACAACTTCATTTTATATGATTACCGGATTGATCAGACCTAATGAAGGAAGGATATATATTGATGATGAGGATATTACCAATCTTCCAATATACAAAAGAGCACAAAGGGGAATTGGTTATCTGGCTCAGGAAGCTTCAGTTTTCAGGCACATGAGCGTTGAGGACAACATAAGGTCGATACTGGAAATGACAAAGCTTTCTGCACATGATCAGAAGGCAAAGCTTGAGACTTTGCTTAATGAGTTTGGTCTTCAGAAGATTAGAAAAAGCAAGGGAATACAACTTTCGGGAGGCGAAAGGAGAAGGACAGAAATAGCAAGGGCGTTGGCAATAAGTCCGAAATTCATGTTGCTTGACGAGCCCTTTGCAGGAGTAGACCCGATTGCTGTTGAAGACATTCAAAACATTGTATATCATCTTAAAGATAAGAATATTGGGATTTTGATTACTGACCACAATGTTCACGAGACGCTTGCTATAACAGACAGGTCTTATCTTCTGTTTGAAGGTTCAATATTGAAAGCCGGCAATGCTGAAGATTTGGCTAATGATGAAATGGTAAGGAAAGTTTACCTTGGACAGAATTTTGAATTAAGAAAGAAGAGGGAGAAATTTGAACATCCTGTAAACTAAATAGTCAATATCAATTTCTTATTGTGAATTATTAAAAAAAAGATTTATATTTGCGCCTCGAAAAAGCGGGCATGGCGGAATTGGTAGACGCGCCAGACTTAGGATCTGGTGCCACACGGCGTGGGGGTTCGAGTCCCTTTGCCCGCACAAATAACTAAAACCGTTTGGAAACATTTAAGGCACCGAACGGTTTTAATTTATCGGATCAGATTGAAGGTTTAAAATATTAAAGCAAAATTAACTTTTCAGTAAAATGAAAATTTCCAGGGAAAATATCGACGAAATGAACGGACTTATCCGTGTTTCGATTGAAAAAGCAGATTATGAAGCATCGGTTGAAGGGGCTTTGAAAGATTACAGAAGGAAAGTAAACATGCCGGGTTTCCGTCCGGGAATGGTTCCTGCGGGTCTTGTAAAGAAAATGTACGGCAAAGCTGCTATGGCTGAAGAAATCAACAAGATTCTCAGCGACAGCCTTTCAAAATTCATTGTTGAAGAAAAACTTGACATACTTGGTGAGCCTCTTCCTAATGAAGAACAGCAGAAGAGTATTGATTTTGAAAATGATACTGACTTTGAATTTCTTTTCGATATTGGTTACTCCCCGGAAGTAAAGCTTACTTTGGACAAGAGGACTAAAATTCCTTATTACAAGATTAAAGTAAGTGAAGATTTGATAGATCAGCAGGTTGAAGCTTATGCAATGCGCTTTGGTGCTAATGAGCCTGCAGAGGTTATTGAAGAAAAAGAAACAGTAAGAGGAGACATTTCTCAACTCGATGCTGATGGAAATGTTAAAGAAAACGGATTAAAAGCTGAAATGGCTCTTATTTCAATCGACATCATTAAAGATGAAGAGATAAAGAAAAATTTCATTGGCAAGAAGGTCGGAGACATTATTGTTTTCGATATCAGAAAGGCTTATCCAAATAATACTGAATTGGCATATCTTCTTAATATCGACAAGAAAGATGCTGAAAATGTAGAAGGTGATTTCAAAATTGAAGTTAAGGAAATACATAAGTTCGTACCTGCAATTGTTAATGAAGAGCTTTTCAAAAAAGTATACGGGGAAGAAACTGAAATAAAAGATGAAGCTGCTTTCCGCAGTAAGGTTTCAGAAGAAATAGCCCTTGCTTATGAATCATCAAGTGATTATAAATTTGGTTTTGATGCACGCGAAGTTATCATGGGCAAAGTTAAAGCCGATTTCCCTGAAGATTTTCTTAAAAGGTGGCTTATTGCTACGAATAAGGAATTGAAACAGGAAGAGCTAGACGCTGAATTTCCTCATTTCCTCGTTGATTTGAAATGGCAGATAATCAAGGAAAAGATTGTAAAGGAAAACGAAATCAAGGTTGAAGAGGAAGAAGTTATTGCACTTGCAAGAGAAGTGGCAGCAGCTCAGTTCCGTCAATACGGTATGTTCGATATTCCAGTTCAGCATCTGGATGGTTTTGCCAAGCAAATGCTTGAAAAGAAAGAAGACCGTAATAGATTATACAACAAAAAGCTTGACGACAAGGTCATGGAAGTTGTGAAATCGAAAACGGCTCAGGAAGAAAAGGAAGTTACCAAAGAAGAGTTTGAAAAACTTTTTGAAAAATAAAATAAACTAAAGCCGGACATTATGAGCCGGCTTTTTTATTGAATTTTTATAATCAGTTAAGTTTTCAACTGATATTTGCATTAAAGGAAGATTAAACACAACTATTGTAATTTTTGCTAAATTTGTAGTCTAATTAGTAGAAGAAAAAACTTTTGTTTAACCTCTAAAATTCAATTTGATGGATCAGAAGAAAGAATTCAGTAAATATGCGACCCGCCATTTAGGAATAAACAGTCAGGGACTCGATAAATATGTATCATCAGTTTATGGCAATTACATATCGCCGACGATAATTGAGGAACGTCAGTTGAACATAGCAACGATGGACGTCTTTTCAAGGTTGATGATGGACAGGATAATCTTTCTTGGTGTTCCGATCGATGATTATGTAGCCAATATAATACAGGCACAGCTACTTTTCCTTGATTCAACAGATCCGGGGAAGGACATACAAATATATTTCAACACACCGGGAGGAGCAGTACATGCAGGTCTTGGCATTTACGATACAATGCAGTTTATTTCATCTCCGGTAGCAACAATTTGCACAGGGATGGCAGCTTCGATGGGAGCGGTATTGCTTACTGCAGGTTCGACGGGTAAACGTTCGGCGCTCACTCATTCAAGAATTATGATTCATCAGCCGATGGGAGGTGCACAGGGACAAGCTTCTGATATTGAAATCACAGCCCGTGAGATAATGAAAATGAAGAAGGAATTATACGAGATAATTGCAAAACATTCAGGTAACCCATATGAAAAGGTAGAAAAAGATTCAGACAGGGATTACTGGATGACAGCTACTGAGGCTGTTGAATATGGGATGATTGACCAGGTATTGGTAAGAGATAAAAAATAAAAAATGGGGAAAACAACAGATAAGTGTTCGTTTTGCGGGAGAAATAAATCTGAGACAGAACTCCTGATAGCCGGTATCGATGGGCATATATGCGAGCGTTGTATAGAACAGGCATATGCTATCGTTGAGGAGGAATTCAGGGGTAAAGGGACATTCGACTTATCGAAGATTGAACTTTTAAAACCTAAACAAATAATGGAATTCCTTGATCAGTATGTAATTGGTCAGGAACATGCAAAGAAAATATTATCGGTAGCAGTATACAACCATTATAAAAGACTCGGGCAGAAAGTAGGTAATGATGAGACTGAAATAGAAAAGTCAAATATTATATTGGTTGGCCCAACCGGAACAGGGAAAACTTTACTTGCAAGAACTATAGCCAGAATGCTTCATGTGCCGTTTACAATTGTAGATGCAACTGTGCTTACTGAAGCCGGTTATGTAGGTGAAGATATTGAAAGTCTTTTGACTAGATTGCTTCAGGTAGCTGATTATAATGTTGAAGCTGCTGAAAAGGGGATAGTATTTATTGATGAGATAGATAAGATTGCCAGAAAAGGAGATAATCCTTCAATCACAAGGGATGTTTCAGGAGAAGGTGTTCAGCAGGGTTTGCTAAAGCTTCTTGAAGGTTCGGTTGTAAATGTGCCGCCACAGGGAGGAAGAAAGCATCCTGAGCAAAAAATGATAGCTGTTAATACCAAGAATATACTATTCATTTGCGGTGGAGCTTTTGACGGAATAGAAAGGAAAATAGCTCAAAGAATGAACACTAAGGTTGTTGG
>CAYXJA010000097.1:0-1492 GCA_964465425.1 uncultured Prolixibacteraceae bacterium
ATGAGACGGGAGAACTAAAAACACTGATCAACGGCTGCCTTGTTATGGACATATTAGTACTTGATGGCATAATTTGGGTAGGAACCATTGGTGACGGTTTATTGCGTTACGATCCTGCAAACGGAACTACTGAAAAATTCACTACATATAACGGGCTTCCGTCTAACTTTGTAAACAGCGTTGCCTGGTCAGACGATTATATATGGCTAGGAACAGAAGCAGGGATATGCAGGTTTGACCCTTTAAAGAAGAATGTTTTGATTTACTCTTCAATAAGTTCATTATCAAATAATTCATTTAACAGAAATGCCCACTTCAAATTAAGAAACGGTAATCTGGCATGGGGATCGAATAATGGAGTTGTCATTTTCAATCCTGCAACAATTGAACAATTGCAGCCTGAAGGAAAAATATTCCTTCAGGATATAAGTATTTCAGGAAGGTCGATGCGCGATTATATGTCTATGAAAATAGACAAGCCTCTCAATCAGCTTGATAAGATAAAGCTGAAACATAATCAAAACACACTAAACATTGAGCTTGTTCCTATAGGAGTTGCAGCCGGTTCAAAGTTTTCATGGAAAATGGAAGGGCTTGACGACGACTGGACACAGCCGGTTAGTCAACGAATTCTAAACTACAGTAATATTCCCAGTAAAGAATACAACCTGAAAATCAGGCTTTACGACAACTCATTATCACTAGTACTTGCTGAAAGGACCATAGCAATAAAGATCACTCCACCATTTTGGGCATCATGGTGGTTCTTAGCTATCATTCTGGTTTTAATTTCATCGATAGCCTATTTCATTTTATGGAATTATATAAATCAACTGAAGCAGTTGCACACAGAAGAAAAGGTAAAGTTCTTCACAAACACTGCACATGAAATGAGAACTTCGCTTACCTTGATAAAGGCACCGGTTGAAGAATTATCGAAAGAAAAAAATCTTTCAGTTGCCGGACGTCACTTCTTACACATAGCAATAGAACAGACACGAAGGCTATCATCGGTAGTAAATCAGCTCATGGAATTTCAAAAGGTTGATGTTGGCAAGGGGCAGTTATCTTTCAGCATGATAGAGTTGAATGAATTTGTCAGGTTCCGTTTGCAAATGTTTGAATCGATAGCAAAAAGTAAAAATATTAAGCTGATTTTCAAAACAGAAGTTAAAGAATATTCAACGGCTATTGATGAAATGATGATGGAAAAAGTTATTGATAATCTTATTTCCAATGCCGTAAAATATTCAAATCCTGGCAGTGAGGTTATTTTGAATCTCACTTGTGATGAAACAAAATGGACACTGGAAGTAGTTGATCATGGAATAGGAATTGGTAAAAAAGAGCAACGACAGCTGTTTAAAGAATTCTACAGGGCTGAAAATGCAGTAAATTCAAAGATTGTCGGATCAGGGATAGGATTGCTTCTTATTAAGAACTATGTAAATCTGCATGGAGGACAAGTTTCTTTCACAAGTCAGGAAAATGC
>CAYXJA010000097.1:1592-4375 GCA_964465425.1 uncultured Prolixibacteraceae bacterium
CCGGGTTGGGAGGCAGTTCAGAAGCAACTCCCCGACCTTGTAATTTCTGATGTTATGATGCCCGATATGGATGGTTTTGAATTATGCAGGTTGATAAAGTCGACTTATGAAACATCACATATTCCTGTAGTACTTCTCACGGCACTTTCGGGAAGAGCAGAACAACTGCAGGGATTAGGACTTGGGGCCGATGATTATCTCACCAAACCGTTTGACCTGGAATTACTTAAGCAAAAGATAAAGACAATAATACAAAACAGGGAAGCAGTTAAGGAAAAAGCTTTAAATATTAAGAAGACAGGCTGTGATGATCATATACTCAACAATGAACTTAACGATTGCTTTCTGAAAAAAATAATGGAAGTAGTACTTGATAACATGTCAAATGCTGAATTCACAAAAGATGATTTTGCTTCAGCAATGAATGTAAGCTCTTCACTATTGTATAAAAAAGTCAAATCGCTGACGGGGCAATCGCCTGTTGATCTTATTAAGATTGCCAGATTAGAAAATGCATTGAAGCTCATTCAATCTAAAAAACATACGATCACAGAAGTAAGTGAAATGTGTGGATTCTCTACTATAGGGTATTTCAGCACCGTTTTCAAAAAACACTTTGGCAAATCGCCCACAGAAATAACAGATTAACAAGTTGAAATTTATCTGATTTTAGAAATCTAAAATCTAAAATTGAAAATTGCCCATTCCTTCATGCGTTAATTTCGCAGAAATACTTATTTAATTTTATGAAGACATTTTACAAGGCATTTTCAACTATTGTTTTTCTTTTAGCGATAAGTTTTTTAGCTAATGCGGTTAACGGTACGGTTAAAACAATTACTTATCATTCCACGACCCAAAACACGTCATGCAAAATGAATATATATCTTCCTCCGGGCTATACCGATCAGGCAGATTCACTGAACTATTATCCGGTTTTTTATATGATACATGGTGGTGGAGAAAACTATACACATTGGATTGAGTCGGGTTATGCCGATAAAACACTTGACAATGCAATAAATTCAGGGAAAGCAACGCCAATGCTGCTTGTAATGCCTGATGCTAAAAACCTTGATCCGGCTGTTTTTTGCAATGAATTGCTTAATGACATTATTCCATATATTGAAAAAAACTATCGTGTTAAAACGGATAAGGACAGTCGCGGAGTAGGCGGACTATCATGGGGCGGGTTACAGGCGATGGAAGCCGGTATTTTTCATTATGAAATGTTTGGTTACGTTTCAATATTAAGCTCAGGTTGGTTTACAACAGATAATGCAGCATACGATAGAGCTAAAAATTTCCTTTCAGCAAATGCATTAAAGATGGAAAAAAGCTATCGTTATTTTTATTTTGGAGAAGGCACCAAGGAAGATATTGCTTATGCCAACGGACAGTCAACTTTAAAAGTGCTTCGTGACAACAAGCTGACGGTACACTACTGGGAATTTCCATCAGGACATTGGTGGGGTGTTTGGCGTGAAGATTTTAAAGCTCTGGTTCCCTTTTTATTCAGGGATGAAAAAACATGTTATATCTCGCTGTTATTTCAGGGAGGGAATATAGCAAATTCAACAGTAATGCTAAAATCAGGCGAATTAGCTAAGGAACCTGCAGCTCCTGTCCGTACGGGTTATGATTTCGCCGGATGGTACAGAGAAGCTTCGTATGTCAATACATTCAACTTTTCAAGCGATACCGTATTTTCAAATACGACAATATATGCAAACTGGAAAATAAAAACTTTCACGGTTTCGTTCAACAGCAATGGTGGAAATCAGATAGCTGATATAAAAGCTGATTATGATACTAAAATAAAAGAACCTGAAACTCCACAAAAGACTGGTTATGTTTTTGAAGGATGGTACACCAATCAAAATTTCACTAAGAAATGGGATTTTACAAATGATAAGGTTAGCAATAATATTACACTAGTAGCTAAATGGAAAGAAAACACGTCATCATCAATAAATTACGATTCAGATGGCATATCTGTTTTTCCAAATCCGGCAGGTAACATTCTGCAATTTAAAAATCAGGGTAGAATTTCTCATATAAGCATATATGATACAAAAGGAAAATCAATATGCAAACCGGTTTTATCAGACAATTATATTGATATTTCCGGATTGCCTGATGGCTCATATTTTCTGGTTTTAAATCAGGAAAACAAGTTACGCAGTTTCAAATTTTTTAAAAGAAATTAAACCAATTATAAGATTTAGAATCTATTAGATCATAGGATTAGAATTTATTACTTTAAAAACTAACATTTATAAAAATAACATGAAAACACAATTTATTTTAATCTTCACAGCGTTACTTGGATTAGGATTTACTTCTTATTCCCAAAATGTAAAGCTTAATGATGCATTTGCAAATAAGTTTTACATTGGAACAGCTGTCAATGAATGGCAGATTACTGGTAAAGACAGTGCTTCAAGTCAGCTTATCAAAGAAAACTTTAATGCCATAGTTGCAGAAAACTGTATGAAAGGTGGTCCGATGCAACCTGAAGAAGGTAAATTCAGATTTGATCTTGCAGATAAGTTTATAGAATTTGGAGAAAAAAACAATATGTACATGACCGGACATACTTTGATTTGGCATTCACAGGCACCCCGTTGGTTTTTCACTGATAAGGATGGAAATGAAGTTTCGCGTGAAGTTTTGATACAAAGGATGAAAGATCATATCTATACAGTAGTTGGTCGTTACAAAGGAAAAATAAAAGGCTGGGATGTTGTTAATGAGGCAATAGAAGATGACGGATCATACAG
>CAYXJA010000097.1:4475-6389 GCA_964465425.1 uncultured Prolixibacteraceae bacterium
GGAAGAACTGACTATCCATTATTGTTTGACAGAAACAATAAACCCAAACCCGTTGTTAATAAGATCATTAAAGAAGCATTGAAATATTAGAGAATCACACAACAACAAACAAATTTTCAATTTTAAAATCTAACATATGAAACTCAAGTACTATCTATTTTTACTCTTTTCACTTTTTATTTTTACGGGAGTAATGGAGGCGCAGGATCATGTCAGTGGAAGTCCTGTAATTATTGAAGCAGAGTCGGGAACCGATGGAGGTGGCTATACTGCTTCGAGTGATGGAGGCGTCACTTATGTCACTGCAAAAGAAAACTATACCGGACAAACAAATCCGGGAGATTCAGTAAGGGTAATAACTTACAGTATTACTTTTCCAAAAGCAGGCTCTTATCAGCTTTTTGCACGTTTGAATGTAGGTTCAGGCAGTTTTAACGACGACAGTTTTTTCGCTGCCAATGGTTTTGGAAATAAAGGGATAACTACCGATGCTGATTGGGTTTTCGTTAACGGTCTTGGCGGATCAGGCTATACCAAGTCAACTGATTTTGTAAAAGACCTTGGAGCAGAAGGTTCAAGTGTCTGGAAATGGGTTAACATATCTCAGAATTTCTTTGCAGGAGATTTGGCAACACAAGCGTTTATTGTAGAAGAGGACAGCATTACATTAACATTTCAAATTGGAAGCAGAGAAGACGGATTATTGTTTGACAAGTTTGCTTTTGGAAAGTCGGAATTGTATTACACAGTAGAAACTCTTGATAAAGGACTGCCCGGGTTAACAGAATTACCTGAGCCGGTGATAACAGAGAAATATCAGGGACCACCGTTAGCCGAAGCACATGAAAAGTTCCTTGGCAATCTGAAGGCATATAACGACACAGAATTTCTTAAATTATGGAATCAGTTAACACCTGAAAATGAAAGCAAATGGTCATCAGTTGGTAATTCAACAGATTCAACGAAATGGAGTTGGGGCGGATTGGATAATCTTTACAAGTTTTCAAAAGACAACAATCTCATATTCAAGTTTCACACTCTTGTTTGGGGTTCACAGCAGCCTACCTGGATTTCAACACTTGCTGATTCAACAAAGCTTAAATACATTGAAACATGGATGAGGCAGGCAGGTAAGAGATACCCTGAAGCTGATTTAGTTGACGTTGTTAATGAACCGTTGCCGGGTCACAATCCACCGGATGGTACAAATGGCAGGGCTAACTACAAAAATGCACTCGGAGGAAACGGAACAACAGGCTGGGACTGGGTTATCAAATCGTTTGAACTTGCCAGAAAGTATTTTCCAAATTCAAAGCTTGTGCTCAATGAATATGGGATTATCAATGACAACAATGCAACCAATTCTTACCTTAAGATCATAAACCTATTGAAAGACAGAGGCTTGATTGACGGAATCGGAGTACAGGGACATCGTTTTGAACTTGAAGGTGCAGCATATGCAACGTTGAAAAGTAATCTTGACAAACTTGCAGCAACAGGAATTCCTGTTTATATATCAGAGCTTGACCTTGGCAATCAGAATAATGCAGGAACGCCAAACGACGATCAGCAGTTAAACTATTATGAAAAAATATTCCCAATTTTATGGGAACATCCTGGAGTTAAGGGAATAACACTTTGGGGATATATACAAGGAAGGATGTGGCAGGAAACATGTCACCTGGTTAATGCTGACGGAAGCTGGAGGCCTGCTTTATCATGGCTTGAAGATTATCTTAAGAATAACCCTTCCGGCACAACAACTTTCTCATTAAATGAAACAGGGATAATCAATTATCCAAATCCGGTTAAAGATTATACAAACTTCAGGTTTAACATTGATGAGGAGTCGATGGTTTCAATAAAAGTATATGATATACTTGGACAGGAAGTTTCAACTGTCATTAATGAAAA
>CAYXJA010000098.1:0-1435 GCA_964465425.1 uncultured Prolixibacteraceae bacterium
TACAAGAAAAAAGAAGTTGAGAATTCCATCGAGATGACAGGTCTCAGCGATGAATCACACAAAAAAATTGGAGCTCTTTCAAAAGGGTATAAACAAAGAGTGGGATTAGCACAAGCGCTTTTACACAACCCAGATGTTCTGATATTGGATGAACCTACTACAGGGCTTGACCCAAACCAGCTAGAGGATATCAGATCACTTATAAAAGAAGTCAGCAAAAATAAGACTGTCATACTTTCCACCCATATTATGCAGGAAGTAGAAGCCCTGTGTAACAGGATAATAATCCTTAATAAAGGGAGTATAATAGCTGACGGAACAACAGAAGAAATAAAGAAATGGTCGAATATAAGATCGCAACAGGTAATAATTTCTGTGTTAGAAAAAATAACTCAGGATTTCTTTAATAAGTTTTCTTACATCAGAAAGTCTGATACATTGACCAATAATGAATTCATCCTTTACTCTTCAGTTGAAGAAGATATTCGTCCTTTAATATATAAGGCTATTGTCGAAAACAATCTGACCTTGCTGACACTATATGAGAAATCAGGAAGTCTGGAAACAATATTCAGAGAGTTGACTCAATCATGAAGAAGAATCTGCCAAAAGTTTCTGTGATAATCCCATACAGCAATAACGAAAATAATCTTGAAATTGCAGTAAGGAGTATTCTCAATCAGACTTTTGATGATATTCAAATACTATTGATTAATAACAATTCTTCAGATAATAGCCCCAATATTGCCTGGATGCTTTCAGCAGAGGATAAAAGAATAAACCTTTACACTGAAAGAAGGCAAGGAATATCATATGCTGCAAATCTTGGTTTAATGAATGCCAAAGGTTCATATATTGCATTTATGGACGCTAATGATTATTCTTTTCCTGATAGATTAGCAAAACAGGTTGAATACCTCGATAAGAATGATGATTTTGATATTGTTTCAACACTTATAAATTACAATACTGACATTATAAAAGCAGGCCATTACAGAGATTATGCAAATTGGACAAACACACTTATTGAATATGAAGATATTTTCATTAACAGGTTTATAGATCAGCCCTTTATCAGTTCTTCAATTATGGCTAGAAGGGATGTTTTTGATGAACACGGATATTTGCTACATGGTGATTTTCCTGAAAGTTACGAGTTGATATTAAGATGGTTAGGTATAGGATTAAAAATTTGTAAAATCCCGGAAATACTTTTGACCTGGAATAACATTTCCTCAAGAATAATTCATAATTCACAAAAGTACAGACCTGCAGCCTATTATACCATAAAATCAATATTTCTTGCTCAGTGGTTAAACGATAATGATCATCCGTATGTCTGGATCTGGGGAGCCGGTCATTTATCAAGGAAAAGAGTTGAGTTTATTGAAAATGCAGGCATCTTCATTGAGGGTTATATTGATGTGGTAAACAG
>CAYXJA010000098.1:1535-3603 GCA_964465425.1 uncultured Prolixibacteraceae bacterium
GTCTTTAGTAAATTACCAAGATTGTTGTACAATAAATCAAGATGAACAGAAGAAAGACGGGCATCGGCATGAAAATCTACCTTATCTGAAAAAAGGCTTAATCCAGAAGCATCCCTTTGACGACGCATCATATAAATCAGGGCAGCTGCACAATAAACTGAAAAAGAAAGCTTATTCATTTGCACCCCTTTGGATTTTATATAGGGAAACAACATTGAAGAAGATGTGTCAATTACAATATGGCACCTGAGGTTTGTTTCTTCTTCAAACTGCTTCACGTAAAGTCTTTCAGTCCTTCCGAATAATTTCCAGTCAAGGTTTTTGGTTGATTCACCTTCATTATACTGACGGTGTTCAGAAAACTCAACTGAAAAACCATGAAAGGGACTTCTGTGAAGCCCTGTAATAAAGCCTTCAACAACTTCTTTAGCAATAAGCTCAAGATTATCAAAATCCTGAAATTCTTCCAGGTTATGCAGATTTGCTATGTGTTCCATTCTATATTAAAAATGCAAATTTACTTATAAAAAATTAAAGGTCAGGAAGGTTCATCCCTGTAATTTTTCTATAAAGATCAAGTGCATAAACATCAGTCATTCCCGATACAAAATCAACAACAGATTGAATCAGGGAATAATCATCAACATTTTCAGCTAAATATTGCTCGGGGAAAAGTTTAAGCAGCTTTTTTCCATATTCACTTTTAAACATTAAAGCATTAATAAAACTATCGAGTAATGTCGATATTATTTTGAATCCGGCAATCTCAATTCCAACTACAGAAGAATGAGAATAAATTCGGTTGACAGAAACATCGATAACTTCTGCCATAGCTCTATCTATTTCAGGAGGTAAACTCTTTATCAATGACTTTATTCCTTTACCTTCCAGAATATTATCGTGTTGATTAACAAAAGCTTCAGAACAACAGTTCACAAGGAGGGTTATTACTCTGGCTCTCAGGTATGAAATTTGTTCGTTAGGGTCTGTAACAATCTTGAGAGTATTAAGTATACCTTCTCTTTCAGATTTTTGATCAGGTGAATTGAAGAAATTCATATATAATTCCCTGGTTTCATTGAAAGAGAGTATCTTGAGTTTATACGCATCTTCAACATCCATTACCTGATAACAAATATCATCAGCAGATTCAACAAGATAAACCAAAGGATGACGAGCATACATAATGCCCTTGTTTTCAATCTTTTTCAATCCGGTTCCTTCAGCCACTATAATAAAGATATCTTTTTCTGACTGGAAAAAACCAAATTTAGGTTTCTCTGCAAGAACAGATTCATAAGGATATTTTACAATTGAAGCAAGCATGGTAAAAGTAAGGGCAAAGCCTCCTTCCCTTCTTCCTTTGAACTGATGACATAAAAGCCGGAATGCATTTGCATTTCCATCGAAAAGGGTAAAATCCTTTTGTTGAGACTCAGTGAGATTAGAAATAATTTCCTTCCCCACTCCAGAAATAAAGAATTCTTTAATTGCATCTTCACCGGAGTGGCCGAAAGGCGGATTGCCAAGGTCATGTGCCAGACAAGAGGCAGCAACAACAGAGCCTATTTCTCCTGAAAGAAGTTTACTGTTGCCTGATTTATCAAAACTCGATGCTATAATCGTTCCAAGCGACCTTCCTACACTTGCTACTTCCAAGCTATGTGTTAGCCTGTTGTGAACAAAAATGCTTCCCGGTAAAGGGAAAACCTGTGTTTTATTTTGTAAGCGTCTGAAGGGAGAAGAAAAGATGAGTCTGTCAAAATCCTTTTGAAATTCTGACCTCATATCATCTGTGGACTTCCCGAAAGAAGGTCGCCCAAGCCTTTCAACCGATAATAACTGATCCCAGTTCATAGTAATAATTTTCAGTCAGATAAAGGTAGTATTATAAAATTAAAGAGAAAATCAGTTTAGAAAATCCAAATCAAGAAAACGTCGGGGATTTATAATTGAAATCTGATTGAACTCTTCCGGTGTGAATACTTTTTTAAAGTTTTCAAGATACTCTTTAAATGAATCTGAGAAAACAAGATTCAGGTAATAATCAGAACCATACAATATACGT
>CAYXJA010000098.1:3703-6373 GCA_964465425.1 uncultured Prolixibacteraceae bacterium
AAGATTCAGGTAATAATCAGAACCATACAATATACGTTTTCTGACGTTATCGCTTGCATTCTTCCAATAATTCTCCTTAAATGCATCCAATAATTCTATTTCAGCGTAACAGGATAAATCGGTGTACAGGTTAGGGTAAGTTTTCATCATGTTGAAAATCTTGTCCTGCCAAATAGTCCCTTTATCCCATTTACCAAAATGAGCAAGGTTTAATTTTAAATTCGGAAAACGTTCAAGTACTTCTTCCCAAATAATAGGATCATTAAGAACTGAAGCACGTTCTTCAACCCAATCTTTTCCTAGAAAGGGAATAGAAAAAGAATAATTTTCTTTCTTCAGTTCAATTAACCCTTTCTCCGGATCGTTGATTAATCCGTTAATTTTTATTGTATTTTCAAAACTGGCAAACCCTACATGAGAACAATGGGCAGTTACCGGTAAATTATTTGCAGAGCAATACTCATAAATCTTAAGCATATCCGGGTCTGTAGGAGAATATCCGTTTGGAGTATATACTTTCACACCATAAAAAGGTCCTGTCTTACTTACATTCTTTTTGACCATTCCAACGATGTTAAACCTTCGGGGATCAGCAGCAAGAAAGGGTAAAACCTTTTCAGGATATTTCTCTCTCAGCCTTTCTATCTCAAATAATTGTTTTTTAAAACTACCTACAAGCTTTATGTCCTTTAGCTCTCTGACTGAATCACTTAATTTTCCTTTAAAGTAATCAATCATTTCATTAAGGTCTTCCTTTGTTCTGTTAAAATCAATAATTTCCTGAGGCAATAATTCAGGGGCACTTTCTACTCTTGAAAGTTTAAGTTTATCATCATCCAACTGTTTAATCAATTCTTTTACTTCTGATTTCATCTCCTTTGAGAACTCCTTCAACTCGTTTTGAGTTATCTTCTCCTGCTTTTTTATTTTCATCGAGCCCTTGAAACAAAAGTAAAGATCAAAAGTCAGGGGTACTGCAATAAAATCTTCCCGGAAGGTTTTTATATAATCTTCTTCCATTTTTTCATAAATCTCAATACTGCTTCCGGTCATTCCTGTCCTGACGAAATTGTATATCTTGGTAAACTCTTCATACATTGTCTGAAGGTCTACTTTGCTCATATTTTGGTTATGCTTATGAACAAGAGCATAAACCAAAGCTTCAATCACACTAAAGAGAATCCTGTATGATAATACATCCCTGTTAAATACATGACAGTGAACATCAATTGGCTTAGACATAGTGCTGAAAATAAGTAGATTAATAATATGTAAAAATAACAGTAATATTTTAAAAATTTATAAATACAGACCTTATAAAGATTAAATAATTACAATTAAAAGAAGACTCTCAGAGTTTTTTTTACTTAACTTGAACAGAAATAAAAATTCTTTGTTTATAGTCTGTAAAATAACAACAAACCATAGAAAATGAACAATAAAAATCAAACAAGATTTATGAAACGATACTTAATATTACTTATAATTTTCCCGCTTGTTTTGTTTGCATGTAAGGATGCAAAAGTAGCTGAGGAATATGTTACCAATTTGGAAACAAATAAAGGAGAAGAAGGAACTACTGTTGAAATTCATTTCTTAAAAGGCAAATATCATAATCACCCTACATTTTCTGTTTGGGTTGAAGACCTTGAAGGAAAGTATATTGAAACCTTATATGTTACTCAATATCTGGGAACCGGTATTTTCGGGCATGCTTCGCTTGGTGACAGGCAATGGGATACAAAACCCGGCCCTGCAAAAAGACCATCTACATTGCCTTACTGGCTTCATAAAAGAAATATAAAATCTGATGATAAGACATATCTTCCTACTCCCGATAAGCCTGTGCCTGATGCAATTACTGCAGCCACTCCTAAAGGCGATTTCGTATTGAAATCAATTGTCAAAAGCAAATTGCCGGAAAAGTTTGTACTCCTGCTTGAAATCAATCAGCCTTTTGATTGGAATGAATACTGGAATAACACAAAATTTGAAGGCGAATTTGATTATTATTATTCAAGCCAGCCTGCTATTGTATATTCAGTAATAATAGACCAAAGCAAAAAAGATGCAGAGTATTATTTGAATCCAGTAGGCCATTCTCATTACTCAGGTTATGATGGAGAATTGTATACTGATCTGTCAACACTTACAACTGCAAAAGAGATTGCTCATAAAATCAAGGCAAAAATCTTAAAATAAATCAAGCAGAAAATTATACAAATAATAATTTTCTAAAAAGAAATTAAACTCAGGTTTTGATATGAATTCAATAAAAAAAATAGCTATAACAGTAATTTTTCTGTTTATTCTCATACCACTCTTTTCTCAAAATGGAAAAATATCCGGGAAAATCGTTGATGCTACTAATAATGAGGCATTACCATTTGTGAATGTTGTTGTTGCAGGAACAACAATAGGTACTACATCCGACCTCGACGGAAACTTTATGATAATTGGTTTAAAGCCGGGCTTTATAAGATTATCTGCATCTTTCATTGGTTATAACACAACTGTTTCCCCTGAAGTAGAAGTCAATAATTCTAATATAGCAAGCATAACAATATCAATGGAAAGTGCTGATACCCAATTGGGAGAAGTTACTGTTAAAGCCAATCAATACAGAAAGACCGAAGAAAGTCCCGTCTCTCTGAGAAGTATTGGAGCCGG
>CAYXJA010000099.1:0-6284 GCA_964465425.1 uncultured Prolixibacteraceae bacterium
CCTGCAACTAACATGATTACTGTTATGGGAAGCGAAATACAATCAGTAGAAATTTACAATATTGTAGGTTCTAAAGTATTGGTTTCATCTGATTCTCAGGTTGATATTTCTGCTCTTTCAAAGGGTACTTATATCGCTAAGGTATTTACTGTAAACGGTGAAATATCAATGAGTAAATTCAATAAAGAATAAATGTCTTTTCATTGAAGAGAAATAATTTTCTTAGATGTAATTTTAGACAGGCTGGTTTTTCCGGCCTGTCTTTTTTATTAGAAATAGATAAATTACATTTGCGCCAGTTTTAAATTTTAAATAATGAGCTTTAAAAGCGAAATAGAAAGAAGAAAGACTTTTGCAATTGTAAGTCACCCTGATGCCGGTAAAACTACCCTGACTGAAAAATTATTGCTATTTGGAGGTGCAATTCACGTTGCAGGTGCAGTAAAAAGCAACAAAATTAAAAAGACTGCCACTTCTGACTTTATGGAAATTGAAAGGCAAAGAGGTATTTCTGTTGCTACTTCTGTTATGGCTTTTGACTACAATGGATATAAAGTTAATATCCTTGATACTCCGGGTCACCAGGACTTTCAGGAAGATACTTTTCGTACCCTTACAGCTGTTGATAGCGTTATCATTGTTATTGATGCCGCCAAAGGTGTTGAGCCTCAAACTGAAAAACTGATGAGCGTTTGCAGAATGAGGAAAACTCCGGTAATTGTTTTCATTAACAAAATGGACCGCCCTTCTGAAGATACTTTCTATTTGCTTGAAGAAATTGAAAAGCAACTTATGATTGGTACACGACCATTAAGCTGGCCCATAAATAGCGGTCCCGATTTTAAAGGCGTATACAATATTTTCAATAAAAGCCTTCAATTATTCAATCCAAACGTTCAGGAAATAGACCCTAACATAAGGTTTGATGATATCAACGATCCTGAACTTGAAAATTATATTGGTAAAGATGCAAAAGTACTTCGTGAAGAACTCGAACTACTTGAGGGTGTCTATCCTGAATTTGATGTAGAAAAATATCTTGCAGGCGACCTGGCTCCTGTATTTTTTGGCAGCGCATTATATAATTTCGGAGTGCAGGAGCTTTTGAATACTTTCTTAAAGATAGCCCCTACCCCTCGTCCGCGTAATTCTCAGGAAAGACTTGTCGATCCTTATGAAGAATCATTTTCAGGCTTTATTTTTAAAATTCATGCTAATATTGACCCGAATCACAGAAGCAGAATAGCTTTCCTTAAAGTTTGCTCCGGAAAATTCGAGCGTAATAAAATGTACACTCATACACGTACGGGAAAAACTTTCAGAATTTCTTCACCAACAGCTTTTATGGCTGATAAAAAAGAAGTTATTGATGAGTCATATCCGGGCGATATAGTTGGCTTACCTGATACAGGCAACTTCATCATAGGTGATACTTTAACTGATGGTGAAAATCTTCACTATAAAGGACTTCCAAGCTTTTCACCTGAGATGTTCAGGTATATTGAAAATGCTGATCCCATGAAATCAAAACAGCTGGAAAAAGGGATTGATCATCTTATGGATGAGGGTGTTGCACAGCTATTTACCAGTCAGTTAAATGGTCGAAAGATAATTGGATGCGTAGGACAACTTCAGTTCGAGGTTATACAATACAGACTTGAGCATGAGTATAACGCAAAATGCCGTTTTGAAAATATTTCAATGTACAAGGCTTGCTGGATAGAAAGCGATGACCAAAAGATAATCGCCGAATTCTGTAAAAGGAAGCTTCAAAGGATGGCTAAAGACAAGCAGGGAAGGAATGTTTTTATGGCCGACTCCCCTTTTATTCTTGATATGGCACAACAGGATTTTAAAAGTATAAAATTCCATTTTACATCCGAATTTTAAAATAAAAAAGCATTCATCTTTCTTTTAGGTGATTTCATGAAAATCATTTCCTTATTTATTTTTTAGTGTAGTTTATACACTATTTTATATATTATGTACATCTCAGGAAGTGGTTTTTTTGAATTTATTCAAGCTAAATTCTACTTTATATTCTATAACATATTCATATAAAATGCAGATTATAAGTAAAATATAATTTGATTTTATTTAGAAAACGTAAAAATTACACTTTCTGTTTTTTTGATTAAGTTTTTTTATATATTTACAGTGTGTAATTGTTACACATTAACTAAACCAATGTCAAAAATAATACCAAATATTTCTGTCGACTGTGTAATCTTTGGATTTGACACAAAACAACTGAATGTTTTATTAGTTGAAAGAAAGCTTGAAGATGAAAAGTCACACGAGGTTCTTATTGACGATTGGACATTAATAGGCTATCACATTTTTGAAGACGAAGACTACGACACTGCTGTTGCCCGTATATTAAAAAACCTTTCAGGTCTTGACAATATTTATCTTGAGCAGTTTTATGCTTTTGGAGGAGTAAACAGGGTAAGTTCACCAAAGGATCAGCTTTGGTTAGAGCATCAGTCAGAAGGTTTTGCACACAGGATTGTAACAGTAGGATATTATTCACTGATTGATAATACAACAGTTACCTTATCGTTAAAAGAAAGGAACGTAAAATGGTTCCCTATTACAGAGCTTCCTGAGCTAGGTTTTGACCATCAGGAAATACTTGATAAAGCCCTTGAAAAGCTTAGAAATAAGCTTAGATCTGAACCAATAGGTTTTGAGCTCCTTCCGGAGAAATTTTCAATAACTCATCTTCAGAAGCTTTATGAATCGATTCTTGGGGTAACACTCGACAGAAGAAACTTCAGAAAGAAAGTAATGCAGATGAAATACGTAATACCGCTGAATGAAAAGCAGAAGGATGTAAAGCACAAGCCGGCACAGCTCTTCATCTTCAGTAAGGATGTTTACGAAAGAACAAAAAGAGAACGTTTTGATTTTTCAATATAACCCAGTCAATTTAATTTTTATTAAACAACCCAGTCAATTAATTATTTAAGCCATGAATTATTTACAACACAATTTCAAAGTAAGATGACAGGATTAAACCAGAAATTAAAGATCTCTGAAAAAATTGGGTATGCTCTTGGAGATGGAGCTGCCAACATTGCCTGGAGAGGTGTAGCAACATTTTTGTTTATTTTTTATACCGACGTGTTTGGTATAAGTCCGGCAGCAGTTGGAGTACTTATGCTTGTAGCACGTTTTGGCGACGGCATTATTGATATTTTGATGGGAATTGTCTGCGACAGGACAAACTCAAAATACGGTAAATTCCGCCCATGGATAATGTGGACTGCCATTCCTTTAGGCATTACCCTTTCTCTTTTATTTACTTCTCCCAATTTAAGTCAAACAGGTAAGATAGTATATGCTTATGCTACTTATCTGACTTTCTTTATAATGTATACGGCCAATAATATTCCTTACGGTGCATTGATGGCTGTTATGACAGGTGATAATAAAGAAAGGACAACCCTCGGTTCGTACAGAATGGTTGGTGCTTTTGCAGGAGGGATGCTTGTTCAGGGGGCTCTTTTATTTCTGGTTTCCCATTTTGGTAATATCAATCCAACAATAGATGTTGATAAGATTGATGAAAAAAGATATGAAGTGACAGTTTCAACTTCTGAAGATGTTGAGAATGTTAATATCAAAACTAAAGATGGAATAGCATTGTTTTCATGGGCTGATGCTAAACCTGAAAATGTTACTGATGAACCTTCCAAAGGCAAGAGCTTTTCAATGCAATCAGGACAGGATTATTCTTTCATCGTTGAAGGTGAAGAAAACCTTGCAGCTGAAAAGATTACAATCATTGATCAGAAAAGAGGATACAGCAATTCAATTTATATTTTGTCCGTATTCCTTTCACTTTTCTTGTTACTTACATTCTTTAGTACAAAAGAAAGAATTCAACCTCCTAAAGAACAGGAGACGAACCTTGGCAAAGATCTGAAAGACCTGATAAGGAATAAACCCTGGGTGATATTATTGCTTATAGGATTGTTGTTTAATGTCTATAATTCTATAAAACAAGGAATTGTTGTGATTTATTTCACACATTATATGCACAATCAGCTTCTTGCTGCTTCTTTCATGGTGGGTCTAATGATAGCATCTATCGGAGGGGCTATGATTACATCTATTTTAGGAAGGAAATGGGGAAAGAGGAATTTATTTATTTACGCTCTTATTTTCTCTGGTGTAATAAATTCATTGTTCATTTTCTGCGGACCAAATGACATTGCAATGATATTTACAATTGGTGTTATTTCTGAGTTCGCAGCAGCAATATTCCCTACCCTCTTCTTTGCAATGCTTGGCGATGCAGCCGATTATTCAGAATTTAAAAATGGAAGAAGGGCAACAGGACTTGTATATTCAGCCGGTTCATTTGCCACTAAATTCGGAGGAGGTATTGCCGGTGCAATTATTGGATTTGTTCTTGCAGCATTCCACTACAATGGTCAGGATGCTACTTCAATAGCCGGAGCTATCCCGGGAATTAAAATGCTTATGAGCTGGATTCCAACGATAGTTACATTTATTGCAGCTGGTGTAATGGTCTTTTATCCTCTGAACCAAAAGAAGATGGATGATATTACTGCTGAATTGCTTAAGAGAAGAGAATTGGAAAAAGCCAATTAATGAATAAAATATTAGAAACTAAATAAAGACTGAATAAAATGAAATACGGACATTTTGATGATTCAAAAAGAGAGTATGTAATTACCAATCCACAGACTCCATGGCCATGGATTAATTATCTTGGTAATGAAGATTTCTTTTCACTTATATCCAATACTGCAGGGGGATACACTTTTTATAAAGACGCTAAGTTCAGAAGATTAACCCGCTATCGTTATAATAACGTTCCAATGGACAGCGGTGGAAGGTATTTCTATATCAAAGACAACGAAACGATATGGTCACCGGGATGGAAGCCATGCAAAACTAAGCTTGACAATTATGAATGCCGTCACGGTATGAATTACTCTATCATAAAAGGGGAAAAAGATGGAGTGTCTGCTCAGGTGTTATTCTTTGTTCCGCTTAAAACATGGGCTGAAATTCAGAAACTTACTCTTACAAATAATACAAAAGAGGTTAAAAAATTAAAACTTTTTTCCTTCACAGAATGGTGTCTTTGGAATGCAGCCAGCGATATGGAAAATTTCCAAAGAAATTTTTCCACCGGAGAAGTTGAAATTGACGGTTCTGTTATTTATCACAAGACTGAATATAAAGAACGTCGTGATCATTACGCATATTACTCTGTAAACACTCCTGTAAACGGATTTGATACTGACCGTGAGACATTCTTCGGCTTATACAATGGGTTCGATGAACCACAGGTTGTCGCTGAAGGAAAAGCACGCATGTCGGAAGCTCACGGATGGTCACCTATTGCTTCACATTATATTGAAGTTGAATTAAAACCGGGTGAATCAAAAGACTTCATCTTTGTACTTGGATACGTAGAAAACAAGGAAGAAGAAAAATGGGAGTCGAAGGGCGTTATCAACAAAACAAAAGCAAAAGCTACAATAGCAAAATTTGATACTACTGAAAAAGTAGATGCTGCATTGGCTGAACTTAGAAATTATTGGGATAACCTGCTTAGCGTTTATAGTGTAAAATCATCCGATGACAAGCTCGACAGGATGGTAAATATCTGGAATCAATATCAGTGTATGATTACCTTCTGCTTCTCACGCTCAGCATCATTCTTTGAAAGCGGTATAGGAAGAGGAATGGGATTCCGCGATTCCAATCAGGACCTCATTGGCTTTGTACATCAAATACCGGAAAGAGCTCGTGAAAGAATAATCGACATAGCTTCAACTCAATTCCAGGATGGTGGTTGTTACCATCAATATCAGCCACTCACAAAAAGAGGCAATAACGATATTGGCGGTGGATTTAACGATGACCCTATGTGGTTGATCCTTGGAACAATAAGTTATATCAAGGAATCAGGCGACTTCAGCATCCTAGATGAAATGGTTCCTTTCGATAATGACATGAGTGTAGCCCGTACTTTATTTGACCACCTCACTGTTTCATTTGATCACGTGATAAACAATCTGGGACCACATAAATTACCTCTTATTGGTCGTGCCGACTGGAATGACTGCCTGAATCTTAACTGCTTCTCTAACGATCCGAATGAATCGTTCCAGACAACAGAAAATAAAACTGAAGGTTCAAAAGCAGAGTCAGTTATGATTGCAGGGTTGTTTGTCATCTATGGACAGGACTATGTTGATCTTTGCAAAAAGCTTGGAAAAACTGAAGAAGCAGCAAGA
>CAYXJA010000100.1:0-6236 GCA_964465425.1 uncultured Prolixibacteraceae bacterium
GAGCATTTTGTAAACGATCCTTTTAATCCTAAGTCAGTTTCAGGCAATTCAATTTATAATATTTTTCAATCTGAAGATGGAATAATATGGGTTGGAACCTACAATCAGGGAGTTTGTTTTTACGATGAAAATAAAATTAAATTCCAGCATTATTTTCAGAATCCCACCGCTTCAAATTTTTTGAATTGCAATATTATTAAGACATTAAAATATTTGAATGGTGAGTTGATTATTGGAACAGATGGTGGGGGGTTGACTTATTATAATCCGGAGAGCGGGACATACAGGAGATACACCCGTCAGCCAAGCAGCAATAGTATTTCTTCAAATACAGTAATGAGTATGCTTCCGGAAGGAGATGAAAAGCTTTGGATTGGTTCATGGGAGTCAGGGCTTGATGTTTTTAGCAAGAGAACCGGTTTTTTCAGACATTATGACAAAAGTACAGATGGAAATTCCATACTAGACATTGAACACGTAACTTCTTTTTTAAGGGATAAAACGGGAAGAGTTTGGATTGGTACTTTTAGCTATGGTTTAAATTATTATTCGCCCGAAAACGATAAGATACTGCATTTAAGTGGTAAGGAATTAGGAATTCCTGCCTTTGATATTGAAAATATTCATTGTATGCTTGAAACATCTTCAGGAGATATTTTAATGGGAACAATGGATGGACTATATCGTTTAAGTGGTATGGGCAAGGAATTGAAACTGATACGTTATCAATACGATAACAAAGATTTGGAATCGCTTAGCAATAATCTTGTTGTTACATTGTTTGAAGACCATTTAAAACAAATCTGGGTTGGGACTATTGGAGGAGGATTAAATCTATTCAATCCGGGCAATGAGAAATTTAAGAGATTTTCAATAGCAGATGGATTGCCGGAAAATTCAATCAGGGCAATAATTGCAGATAAGAATAAAAATATTTGGATTTCAACAAATATTGGTATTGCATTAATAAATCCTGGTAATCATGAAATAAAATCATATCTGGGAAGGACTTTGCAAAGTATTGGTGAATTTCAGATGGGTTCAGCAACTATAGATTATTATGGTAATTTGTATTTTGGAGGTAGCAATGGGATTATTAAATTTCATCCTGACCAGATAAAAGAAAACAAAAATGTACCCAGGATATATTTTTCTGATTTCAGGTTATTTAATAAATCAGTAGCAATAAGTGATAAATCAATTTTAAAAAATCATATTTCCCTTACCCGGAATGTCACTCTTAATCACGGTCAATCAGTTATATCAATTGACTTTGTTGCACTAAATTATACTGAGCCGTCCCAAAATTTATATTCTTATTATCTGGAGGGTTTTGAATCTGACTGGAATCATGCAGGCAAGGTTAATTCAGCAACATATACTAACCTTGATCCCGGGAAGTATGTCTTCAAAGTAAAAGCTTCAAATAATGATGGAATCTGGAATCCTGAGCCTGCGATCCTGAATATCACAGTAAGAGCACCAATGTGGGCAACATGGTGGGCTTTTGCAGGTTATATTATTTTGTTGTCAGCAATATTTTATTTGATTTCAAGGCTTTATCAGAAGCGTCTTATTGAAAAGGAATTATTGCGTAATGAAAGAATACAAAATCAGAATATACAGGATCTTAAAGACCGGAAGCTTCAATTTTTCACTAATATTTCACATGAAATTCGAACTCCTTTATCTATGATTATTTCTCCGTTGGAAGAGGTTTTGGAAATCCAGGATTTGAATTTTGAGGTAAAAAAGAAGGTGCGATATGCAAGTGAGAACTCAAAGCTTTTGCTTAAGCTCATAAATCAGCTTCTTGACTTAAGGAAGCTCGATAATAGTAAAATGGGATTATTTCTTTCTAAAGCTGATTTGAATAAAGTAATTGGACATATTGTTGAACTTCATCAGCTTAATGCAGAAGAAAAGAAAATAGAATTGATATTTGAACCCCTCGATTCTGATTCGTTCTTTTACTTTGATATTGACAAAATTGAGAAGATTGTTAACAATCTATTATCGAATGCCATTAAGTTTTCTACAGGTAACAGTCTGGTATTTATCAGGATTACCCAAAGGATTTCTCCTCAAAAAGTTTCAATTGAAGTAATTGACAATGGAATTGGAATTGATAAAAGTCAGATTCCTTTGATTTTTGAAAGATTTTATCAGGGTAAATCAGCATTAAACAAGGGGGGGACAGGAATTGGTCTAGCCTTATGTAAGGAACTTGCTGAAGTACACAAAGGAGAGCTTGAAGTTGAAAGTTGTGATGGGGCAGGATCTTGTTTCAGGTTAAATTTTCCGGCTGATATAAATGCATATTCCGGAATGGATAATGTTACTGTTGAAGAGTCGATAAAAAACATAACGATAGCAAACGAAGATTTAAACATTGAAGAGATTGAGGATGAACATTCCGGAAATTTAAAATACTCCCTGGTGATAATTGAAGATGACCCACAGATCAGGAATTATCTGGAAGAAGAATTTTCAGGGATATATAAAACTCATTCAGCCGATAATGGAATTTCAGGACAGGAAATGATAAATAAGTTGTTGCCTGATATTGTAATTTCTGACATTCTTATGCCCGGTATTGATGGTTTGGAACTTTGTAAAAGGGTTAAGAGCAAGATTGAAACATCACATATTCCGGTGATACTTCTTACTGCAAAAATTGAAATTGAAGATCAAATTGAAGGATTGGAGATAGGAGCTGATGCTTATGTTCCGAAACCTTTTAATATGAGATTTTTAAAAGTATTAGTTAAAAATACTCTTGATAAAAGGAGTAATATGTACAGGGCATTTTCTCAAAAGAATGTCATTATTCCAAGTGAGTTTTCAACGAATAAAATTGATGAAGAGTTTTTAAAGAGGGTAATACAATATATTGAAACAAATATTGAAAATACTGAATTGACGGTTGATTTGCTGGCTCAGAACATGAATTTAAGCAGGAGTCAGGTTTATAGAAAGATAAAAGCACTGACTGACTTGACCGCAAATGAATTTATCCGTCAGATAAGATTAAAGAAAGCATTGCAACTTCTTTCTGAAGGAAGTCTTAACATAAGTGAGATAGCATATAGTGTTGGTTTTAGTTCCCAGTCATATTTTACCCGAAGTTTTAAAGAGTATTATGGCAAATCACCTTCAGATTTGAAAGGGCAGTCAAAATGACAGCATTACTGAAAAAGAAAAAGTTTTTGCTTCAGGAATGAAATTGTATGCTTTAATTATGAATAATGTTTCTTTTTAAAAAGAATAGTTTTGAAGCTGTTTTTTAACCTATCCTAAATGATAATTCTTTTGAAAGATTTATTAGGGATATATTCAGGAACATGATTTAAATCTAACTATAAATTTTTTAATTAAAAATCTGAAATTTATGAAAAAAAGTCGATTGTTGAATTCCTTTTTTCACAAGGGATTGCTATTGCTGACAGTCATTTCATTTTTTGTCTGTCAGTTTAGCCCTAAGAACAGTTATGCCGGCGAAATGCAGCAGGATAAAAAACTGATCAGGGGTACAGTTGTTGATGCAAAAAATTCCACTCCGCTACCGGGGCTGACAGTTGTTGTAAAAGGTACAACTGTAGGTGCTGTTACCGATATCGATGGGAAATATTCAATTACTGCATCACCCAAGGACATTTTGGTGTTTAGTTTTATTGGTTATTCCAATCAGGAGATTCTTGTTGGAGATAAGACTGGCATTGACGTAAAATTAGCTGAAGATGTTTTTGGTCTTGATGAAGTTGTTGTAACTGGTTATGGTGTTCAGAAGAAAAGCGACCTGACAGGTGCAGTATCTTCAGTATCCGGCGAACAGTTAAGCAAGTTGCCTGTTGCAAATATTGATCAGGCTCTTCAGGGACAAGCAGCAGGTGTTAATATTACGCAGAGATCAGGTCGTCCTGGTGAAGCTGTTGACATTCAAATTCGTGGTGTTAGCTCAATTAATGGTACTCAGCCTTTAGTAATTATTGATGGAATTTCCGGTGATATAAATAATATAAATCCGGGTGATATTGCATCTATTGAAGTATTGAAAGATGCATCTTCTGCCGCAATCTACGGAGCAACCGGAGGTAATGGAGTAATACTTATTACAACTAAAAAAGGTACAGCGGGCAAAGTAACTACCAGCGTTAACGTTTACAGGGGTATTGAATCATCAATTGGTAAGCTGGAATTAATGAATTCTCAGGAATATTTGGCAGTTAACGAAGAAGTTGATTACAAAGGGAAATTAGTAAAAGGTATAAACTCTCGCCCTGACACTTTAGAAACAACAGATTGGCAGGAATATGTTTTCCAACCTGCAGTATCACAGAATTACGATGTTTCAATGTCTGGTGGTAATGAATTTTCATCATTCCTTATAAGTTCAAGTTATTCAGATCAGAAAGGTATTATCAGAAACAGTGATTATCAAAGATTCACTTTCCGTATCAACACTGAACAGAAACTTTCAAAAAGGTTGACATTTGACCAGAAAATTTCTTTTGTAAGTACAACTGCAAATGGTATGGAAGAATGGAAATGGCATCAGTATTATTTCAATCCATTATATACAACAATGATAATGGACCCAACTGTAAAACCTTATGATGCAAGTGGCAAATGGGGAACATCTAATTTCAGTACTGTAAATCCTCTTGTAAATCTTGATATGATTGACAAAGTAATGAAAAACAACATTATTGAAGGCAATTTTGGTTTAAAATTAAACATTTTAAAAGGACTAGACTTTCAAACAAGATTCAGTGGCAGATTAGGATTTGGTGATGACAAGGAATATCAGGGGTTATATTATGCAACTGCAACAGATAACAGAACAACTGATAAATTGATACAGAGTATGGACAGGAGCTATTCCTGGACTACACAAAACATTTTAAACTATCAGACAACCATTGCAGATGCTCATAATCTTTCTTTAATGGTTGGTATGGAAGCTAACAAATGGTGGGGTTACGATATTACAGGTACACGCTTAAATATGGCAAGTACTGATCCATGGATGCTTTATTTTGTAAAATCTACAAATAGCACAGACCTTGCCCAGTTAGTAACAGGAACAGGTTATGTAGGTGCAACAGCAGCTTATTTTGGTCGTTTGAATTATGACTATAAAGGAAAATATCTTTTAACAGTAAATGTACGTCGTGACGGTTCAAGCAGTTTTGGTCCAACTTTCAGGTGGGGTAATTTCCCATCAGTTTCTTTAGGTTGGAAATTCTCTGAAGAAGAATTCATTAAGAATATAGATGCAATCAGTTTTGGTAAACTGCGTGCAGGTTATGGTCAGACAGGAGCAAATGCAAAATCTGGTTTCCCATATCTTGCGCAAGTCGAATCAAGACCGCAGTTTAGATATACTGTTGACAATGCAACAAGCCAAATCGGAACAGGTCCTTATCAGATTGCAAATCCTGAAGTTAGATGGGAATCTGTTAACATGTCAAATATAGGTCTTGATCTTGCTTTCTTCGATAATCGTTTAGCAATAACAGCTGATGTTTTCGATAAAGTAAATGAAGGTATGTTGATGCTTAAAGAAGTATCATCAATAGCAGGAACAACTAATGGTAGTGATCCGGAAGTAAATGTTGGAAGTATTCGTAACATGGGTTATGAAATAACTATTACAGGTCGTAAAAAAGAAGGTGAACTAAAAGGTTCTATAGACTTAAATCTTTCAGGAGTAAGAAATGAGGTATTGGAATTAGCCACAGATTCAATGCTTGCCGGTAGAGTTCATACTCTTCAGCCAACTAACCTGACATGTATAGGTCAGCCTGTTGCTCAGTTCTACGGATTTAAAGTTGACTATTCTGTTGGTAATGGTTTGTTCAGGGAAACTGACCCAACTGAAGCTTCAGGATCAAAAGTGGTTATAACTAATCAGCCTTACCGTGAAGTTGATGGTAAGAAAATATATGCTCAGGCAAAAGCAGTTCCAGGTGACCGTCGTTATCAAGATATTAATGGAGATGGACAAATCAATGATAAAGATAAAGTAAATCTTGGAAGTCCACTACCAATTTTAACTTACGGTATGACTTTAAATCTTGAATGGAAAGGATTTGACCTTTCAGCATTCTTCAACGGAACAATCGGTAATAAAATTCTTAACGGAACAAAACAATACACTTATTACCTGCAGGGATATGGAAATAAATCAAAAGCTTTTGCTGACAGATATGTTGAAAAAGACATTATCAAGC
>CAYXJA010000101.1:0-3011 GCA_964465425.1 uncultured Prolixibacteraceae bacterium
ATTGGTGCTACTACCAATAAATCAGCCTCACCTCAAAGCAGAAGAACTGTAATCAACGCTTCTGAAGGTAACGTTACTTCTCGTAACGATGCCAATACAGATCTAAAATCACAAACAACTCAATCAAGAGTTTTGACTGAAAAAAGAAGATCTGTATCAGGTTCAGATAATTCAAATAATACTCAAAACAGAAGTAATGTATCAGACGAAAGAATTAGAAATAATGAAACCACGCCTGCATATCGTACTCCTGCTAATACTGAAAGAAGAGCTTCCGGCACAAGCAACCAAGGAGTTAATAGCAATTCCCAAAGAAATAACTACACTCCTAGTTATAATAAGCCAAGAACTAATACAAGGGCTACATACAATACTAACCGGACAAGCAGTAATGATAGCAGATATAACAGACCATCAGAAAGCAGATCTTCAGTAGGTACATCAACAAATAGAACCAACACTTACAGTAGCCCTGCTCAAAGCAATTCTAAATCAAGCTATCAGTTACCTTCAAGGAGTTCATCCACAAGGTCATATGGCAACTCAGGAAGTTCAGGCAGCAGCTATAAATCGAGTTCTCCACAAAGTTCAAGCCCATCAAGAAGCTATTCTTCAGGAAGTAGTTCTCCGTCAAGAAGCTACTCATCAGGAAGTTCTTCAAGTAGTCCTTCCAGAAGTTCATCGGGCAGCAGCAGTTCATTCTCAGGTGGAAGCAGTCCCTCAAGTTCGGGAAGCAGCCACTCAAGCTCGGGAAGCAGTAGCTCAGGAAGCAGTAGCCACAGTTCAAGCCCAAGCAGAAGATAGTTTTTGATTACAAACATTTATGAACTCTAAAAAAGAACTTATTATGAAAAGATATATAATAACTGCAATGATTATCCTTTCTGCAACCTTAGGTTTTAGTCAGGATTATATAGATGCCATAAGATATTCGCAGACTAATTATGGCGGAACTGCCCGCTCTGTTTCAATGGGTAGCGCTTTTGGTGCACTTGGTGCCGACTTTTCCTCTGCAAGTATAAACCCTGCTGGATTAGGCTTGTACAGAAACGGTGAATTTGTTTTTTCACCTACTCTGAACATTAATAATATAACTTCAAGTTATTTGAATACTAACACCAAAGACACAAAGTATAATTTCAATTTTAACAATGTCAGCTACGTTAGCTCATTTAAAACCGGTGTTGAATCGGGTATTGTAAATATTACTTTAGGTTTTGGATACAACAGAATAAAAAATTTCCATTCAAATTTTGTTGTTTCAGGTCATGGTGCTCAAACCACTTTACTTGATTATTACACTTCTTATGCAAACTCTATAGGAGATTCTGAATATTTCGACGATTTCCACGAAGGAATGGCATGGAAAACATACCTCGTTGATGCAGACCCCGATCCTGAAGTTATTGAAGGTGTATTCTACAATGAACTTGCCGATTACAGTAAATATGAAATTTACGACGGAAATAATAACTTCATGGGTTATGGATATTCAAAATCTGGCGTTAAACCCCACTCTCAGAAAAGCATAGTTGAACAAAGCGGCAGAATCGATGAGTATCTAATTTCTTTAGGAATGAACATCGACTATAAATTATATGTTGGCGCTTCTTTCGGATTATTGGATCTGGAATTTGAAGAAAACAATATTTTCACTGAAATTGATGACGAAAATAGATGTGCCTACTTTAAAGATTATAGTCTTGCTTCCCGTCAACAACATTCAGGATTTGGAATGAACTTCAAAGCAGGATTGATATACAGACCATTCAAATCATTAAGACTTGGTGCTGCAATCCATACACCTAACTTCTATTCAATTAGCAATTACCAGGAAAAGGATATGGAAGCCAATTATGATCTCCCCCTTGGAAATGACACTGACGGATATCATAATACCTGGGAAAGTAAAGATGTTACTGAATCTTACAGGTTTAAACTTGAAACTCCTTTAAAAACAGTACTTAGCGCTGCATACTTGTTTGGTGATAGAGGATTGTTAAGCGTTGACTACGAAATTATTGGTTATTCATCTACAAAATTCCGCGCAGCAGCCGGTGACAACTGGGATTATTCAGGACAAAACGAAATATTGAGCAACACTTTTAAAACTACAGGAAACCTGCATGTTGGAGGAGAATTCAGACTCAGTGAAAATTTCAGTCTTAGAGGTGGATTCGAATTATTCGGAAATCCTTATAATAAAACTGTTACTTTCGGCGGAGCTAATATTGATCTTGCCAATAGCAAAGATTATTTAAGGTCATATTCAGCAGGATTCGGCTACAGGCAACAGAAGTTTTTCTTAGACTTTGCATACAGAATTATGGATTCAAAACAAGCGTACAGCGTTCATGAAATGATTGCCGGTGATATCAATTATGGTTCCAATATTGCTCAATTGGCAGGAATAAACAGTCAGGCAACGATGACTGTAGGATTCAGATTCTAACAATATTTAAGAGATATATTACAAAGGAAGAGCCTAAACTCTTCCTTTTTTTTGTTAAAATTTTTACTTTTACTTAACAAAAAATATCAATCTGAAATTGTTTATTCTTTATTGTCTCTTTTTTTCTATTTGATACATTCCAATTATTATATTTGAGCAAATTTCTTAACAAGATGATTCTAAACCCTAAATCAGACCCTTTAGGTCAAGCCATTTATAACTATTTGTTTTTGGGCGATAACACACCGGTATTGGTATCTTCCAATGCTGTTGAAGACGAAGAGCTGCCTCCTGAATATTTTTTCCGCAATTATAACGACATGCCAATGCTCGAAAGAGTTGCCCTTAAAAAATGCAAGGGTAATATTCTTGATGTAGGTGCCGGAGCAGGCTGCCACTCTTTATACCTTCAAAATGCAGGTTTTAATGTTACCTCTCTTGAAATATCAGAACTTTGTTGCGAAGTTCTTCAAAAAAGAGGTATCAAAAATGTAATTAATTCAGATATTTATTCGTTTTCAAATCAAAAATTTGACACGATACTTTTATTGATGAACGG
>CAYXJA010000101.1:3111-6200 GCA_964465425.1 uncultured Prolixibacteraceae bacterium
TATGGCCCCCATTATGATTACCTGGCGAAATTATTTACTAAATAACCCATTTACCAATTCAAAAGATTTAACTTTTAAACTAAGTGAAAATGAAATTCAGAAACCTAACAGACGAAGAAATTAAACAGTTGGAAAGCCAAATGTGTACTTGCGATGAATGGAGCAATGTATTTGTCACCAACGCTTTCAAACCTGAAGTAATACTAAACTCCCACTTCACAGGAGTTGTACAGATTGGAAACCAGACTGAAATGGTTAAACTTTTCGGAGGAATTAAAAGACACTCCGGTATTTACAATGCTACTATTCATAACTGCAGTATTGGAAATAATTGCTATATCAATTTTGTAAAGAATCATATTTCCAATTACAATATCGACAACAATGTCATTATCAATGATGTTCAGTTAATTGCAAACGAAGGCATGAGCAAGTTCGGAAACGGACAGAAAGTATCTGTCCTCGATGAATCAGGTGGCAGGGAAATTATGATATATGATGAATGCTCTGCACAGATTGCTTATATAATGACATTGTACCGTCACCGACCATCTTTAATTAATA
Organism: uncultured Prolixibacteraceae bacterium; assembly: GCA_964465425.1. Lineage (GTDB taxonomy): Bacteria > Bacteroidota > Bacteroidia > Bacteroidales > Prolixibacteraceae > CAYMTR01. The sequence continues at coordinate 3,676 of CAYXJA010000101.1, forward strand.
AACTTGAAAAACTGATTTCTGATTATGCTGATGAAAAGGCTCAGGGCAGAGGTTATATTGGCCAAAACTGTGTAATCAACAATGTTGGTTCGATAAAGAACGTCTGGATTGGTGAATACGCTGAATTAACAGGATGCCGCGATATTGAAAACGGATCTATTATGAGCAATGTCCATGCTCCTGTAATTCTTGGAAATAATGTTATTCTAAAGGAATTCATCGTCCAATCAGGAACAAAAATGACTGACGGAGTGATTGTAGATAAATGTCTGGTAGGTCAGGGTTGTGAATTAGGCAAAAACTACTCAGCAGAAAACTCAGTATTTTTTGCCAACTGTCAGGGATTCCATGGTGAAGCATGCTCAATATTTGCAGGTCCTTACACTGTTACACATCATAAGTCAACTCTTTTGATTGCCGGTATGTTCTCATTCCTGAATGCAGGTTCAGGTTCAAACCAAAGCAATCACATGTATAAGCTTGGCCCTATTCATCAGGGGATTGTTGAAAGAGGTTCTAAAACCACTTCCGACTCCTATGTTCTGTGGCCTGCCAAAATCGGAGCCTTCACATTAATCATGGGAAGGCATTATAAAAATCCTGACACTTCAGATCTGCCATTTTCTTATCTTATTGAACGTGACGACCAGTCGTGGCTTGCTCCTGCTGTTAACCTCAGAAGCATAGGTACTATCCGTGATGCAATGAAATGGCCTAAACGTGATAAAAGAAAAGATAAAAACAAAATCGATTGTATAAACTTCAATCTCTTAAGTCCTTATACAATTCAAAAAATGGTAAACGGACTGAAAATCCTCACTAACTTATCAGAAGTGTCCGGAGCATGCAATGAATATATTTTCCACAATGCAAATATTTCCCGTACTTCTTTACTGAGAGGTATAAAACTTTACAATATAGGCATCGACAAATTTCTTGGCAATTCTATAATCACACGACTCTACAAAGCAAATCTCACCTGTGTTGATGACTTAAGAAGCAGACTTAAACCAGATTCTGATTCAGGTAAAGGTGATTGGATTGACTTATCAGGATTAATCGCTCCTAAAAATGAAATTGAAAAAATACTTGACGCTGTTGAAAACGGAACTATATCAAGAGTAAGTGAAATACAAAACAAACTCCGGGCATTACATGAATCATATTATGACATTGAGTGGAACTGGACAGCAGGACTACTTGAATGGAGATTAGGAAAATCTATCGGTGAAATTGAAATCTGTGACATTGAAAACCTTGTCAACATATGGAAAGAAAGCGTCATTGAATTGGATAATATGCTTTACAACGATGCCAAGAAAGAATTTGAACTTTCATCGATGACAGGCTTCGGTACTGATGGCGATTTCAATGTCAAGAAAGCAGATTTCGAAATGGTACGCGGAAGTTTTGAAAGCAACAGCCTCGTAGTTGAGATATTATCTCATATCAAGAAAAAAACTGCTCTTGGTGAAAGAATGCTTAAAGAATTAAAAGCTTGCTGTGTTTCTAGTGGAAAAATAAATATGCAACAAAAATAGCTGCTAAAAAACCTACCAAATCAGCAATTAACCCGCATGTTAAAGCATGACGGGTTTTTTTAATTCCAACAGAACCAAAATAAACAGCCAGCACATAAAATGTAGTATCGGTTGAGCCCTGGAAGGTAGAAGCCAATCGGCCGGCAAAAGAATCTGCTCCAAAGGTTCGCATTGTATCAATCATCATCCCCCGTGCCCCGCTTCCACTTAATGGTTTCATAAAAGCTGTTGGCAAGGCATCTACAAAATCAGTATTCAAACCCGCAGTTTCAAAGCACCATTTTATTCCTGAAACCAGAAATTCTAGTGCTCCGGAAGCCCTGAAAACACCTATTGCAACAAGGATAGCAATCAGATAAGGTATAATCTTAACTGCAGTTTTAAAGCCATCGCCTGCCCCTTCGATAAACGACTCATAAACATTTACTTTCTTTCTCCATGCCAAAAGAATAAATCCAATTATTATAAGGAAAATTGTTAACCCGCTTGCAACATTTGAAATATTGTTTATTTGTTCCTGCTCTAATGTTGAAAAGTACCACATCAGAGAAAAAACAAAGACAGACAACCCTCCCAGCCAGGCCAGAATAACTTTATTGAACAGGTTTATTTTCTGAAAAATAGATACACTTATCAAGCCTGCTAACGTTGAAAAGAATGTAGCTATAAGAATTGGAATAAAGATATCAGTTGGATTTACTGCTCCAAGCTGAGCCCTGTATACCATAACGGAAACAGGAATTATTGTTAAGCCTGATGCATTAAGCACCATAAACATTATCTGGGCATTTGAAGCAGTATCGCTCGAAGTATTTGTTTCCTGCATCTCTTTCATTGCCTTGAGTCCCATCGGAGTTGCAGCATTGTCAAGTCCAAGCATATTGGCTGCAACATTCATTGTGATTGATCCGTAAGCCGGATGTTTTTTACCTAACTCAGGAAACAGTTTTTGAAAGAATGGACCAATAATCCTTGAAATAATAT
>CAYXJA010000102.1:0-1320 GCA_964465425.1 uncultured Prolixibacteraceae bacterium
TGACAGAAACTGGCAGGTAAATGATAAGTGTTACGATATAAGTGAAATGGTTCATGATTCCTGTTTTATTTTACCACCCGGAATGGAATGGTTTTACAGAAGAATACATCCCGGTTATTTTGTTGTCCCTCCATATATGGAAGGTTGTACACCCCCCGAGGAATTTAAAATAATGGAGATACTTTATCCCCGCAATTTCAACAAGTTATATGCTCCAAAGGAACAAAACGGAGAGCCCGGCAAGATAGTTTTTGAGATTGCACACCGCAATGAAAAAGCAAAACTATTCTGGTATCTTGATGAACAATACTTGTGTGAAACAGAGAATTTTCATCAGGCAGGAATAACACCGGAGTCAGGCTTTCATAAGTTAACAATAATTGACGATAAGGGGAATAGGATAATTAAAAGTTTCACCGTAACGTCAAAACTATTAAATTAGCATTACAAAAAACCTAATACAATGAAACCTATACATTTCTATATCATTTTTTGTGCAGTAATAATCAGTATTTCAGGATGTAGTACAGGAAAGAATGCCTTGAAAAAAGGTGATTATTATGAAGCTACTATTCAGGCAGTAAAGAGGTTAAGATCTAATCCGGAGTCTAAAAGTGCCTTGAGCATAATAAAGCAAAGCTATCCCATGGCCTTGGATTTTTACAGGCAGAAAGTAGAACAAATGACAATTAGTAATACTCCCGATAAGTTTCTGAATATAGCTGACAATTACAGAAAGCTCAACACCCTGGCAGATGAGATATCCCGTTGTCCGGCAGCTTTAGATGCAGTAAAACCTGTTACCTACTTTCATGATCAGTTGAGAAAAGCTGAAGAATTAGCTATTGATGAGCAATATGAGTATGGAATAACATTATTGAAGGCGGGGAATATGGAAGATGCCCGCAGGGCAGCTGAGAAATTTGACTGGGTGAATAAAACAAAACCAGGATATTCAGATGTAAACGCTAAGCTAGCAGAAGCAGAAGAACTGGGGACGCTCAAGGTTGTTGTTGAAACCATACCATATATTGGAGACGCTTATCAGGCTAATATCAACAGGTTTTACAACAATTTATATGCTGATTTGAAGAAGTACGGTCAGAAAAGGTTTCTACGTTTTTATCAACCAAAAGAAGCTGAAGAAAACAGAATTGTACCTCATCACGTTGTAAAAATGCAGTTTATTGATTTTACCGTCGGTAATATTTATGAAAAAGAAACCGAAAAGGAAATGAAAAAAGACAGTGTTGTGGTTGGAACATTTAAAGATGATAAGGGTGTTTCACATGATGTATACGGAACTGTAAAAGCAAAAGT
>CAYXJA010000102.1:1420-6109 GCA_964465425.1 uncultured Prolixibacteraceae bacterium
ATTTCTTCTGCGTAAACGGTAATAATATAATTAGTATTAACCTCCACCGGATTATCGGCATAAGGAATGGGCGAAACTTTTAACAATTGAATTTTGTACCCCATTACTGTATCAACATTTTGAGATGCATCAGGCAATTCACTGAAATACATTGTCCTTGTTTCATTTCCGCTAAGAGCTAAAACTCTAAGATCAACCTTCACAAAACCTGCATCTGAACATACTGCTCCGATAGGACATCGTTGGTCACTAACGTCAAGTATTTCCAAAAGCAAATCTTTACTTACTTCCTGCTGAACGTTATATTTCAGCTTTACACTTCCATCCGGAAATTGTTCTTCAAAATTATTTTGATTGCTACAAGATAAAATGAAGAAAATAATTACAATTCCCCCTAACAATTGTAATACCTTCATTGCTTAATCTATTTAAAATTCCCCAATACAAATGTAAAAAAATAGATATATAAAATTTATGATATAAAGCATAAAAAAATCCACCCTCCCAATAAAGAGAAAGTGGATTAAATATTCTTAGGAGTATATTATTACTCTGCTAATTTAGCTAATAAATATTCTCTGTTTAAGCGGGCAATATGAGAAATGCTTATTGATTTAGGACATTCAAGTTCGCAGGCACCGGTGTTGGTACATCCTCCGAATCCAAGTTCATCCATTTTAGCAACCATGGCATTAGCTCTTCTTTTAGCTTCAACCTTTCCCTGAGGAAGTTTTGCCAATTGGGATACCTTTGCTGCAACAAACAACATAGCCGAAGAGTTTTTGCAAGTAGCCACACAAGCTCCGCATCCTATGCAAGCTGCTGCATCCATTGCTTCTTCTGCATCATCATAACTAATTGGAATTGCATTTCCATCGGGCACCCCTCCTGTATTAACAGAAACAAAGCCACCGGCCTGCTGTATTTTTTCAAAAGCAGTTCGGTCAACCATAAGGTCTTTAATAACAGGGAAAGCACCCGCTCTCCAGGGTTCAATAGTTATTGTTTCTCCTTCATTGAATTTCCTCATGTGAAGCTGACATGTAGTAACTTCTCTGTCTGGTCCATGTGCACGTCCATTTACGTAAAGGCTGCACATACCACAAATACCTTCACGACAATCGTGGTCAAAAGCAATTGGATCTTTACCTTCACGAATGAGTTTATCATTCAGAATATCGAGCATTTCAAGAAAAGAACTGCCCTGCGAGATATTTTCAACCTCATAAGTTTCAAAGGCTCCTTTTTCTTTAGGACTATTTTGCCTCCAAACTTTTACGTATATCTTTTTTAAAGTAATATCAGCCATGGTACTATTTATAACTTCTCTGACTTAATTTAATGTTCTCGTATACAAGATCTTCCTTGTTCAATAAAGGTGTTTTATCGTCACCCTGATATTCCCAGCATGAAACGTATGCAAAATTTGCATCATCGCGTTTTGCTTCTCCTTCTTCAGTTACAGACTCTTCACGGAAATGTCCTCCGCAAGATTCATTCCTGTCGAGAGCATCCTGAGCCAAAAGCATTCCCATTTCAATAGCATCAGCAACACGACCTGCCTTTTCAAGTTCCGGGTTTACATTATTCATTTCACCAGGGATTCTTACGTTGCTCCAGAACTCTTTTTTAAGTTCCTTCATCATTTCAATTGCTTTTTTCAAACCTTCAGCATTACGGCTCATACCAACATAATCCCACATGATATGGCCAAGCTTTTTATGGAAATGATCAACAGGTTCTGTTCCCTTAATATTGTAAAGTTTCTCAAGACGACCTTTAACAGCTTTTTCAGCTTCAACAAATTCAGGTGAGTTAACATCAATCTTAGGTACCATAATTTCATTGGCAAGATAATCACCAATAGTGTAAGGCAGTACGAAATAACCATCAGCTAAACCCTGCATTAAAGCAGAAGCTCCAAGGCGGTTTGCACCATGATCGCTGAAGTTGGCTTCACCAAGAGCATAAAGACCCGGAATATTAGTCATAAGATTGTAATCAACCCAAAGACCACCCATTGAATAGTGAATAGCCGGATAAATCATCATTGGTTCTTCGTATGGATTAGAATCAGTAATCTTTTCGTACATCTGGAAAAGGTTTCCATAACGGGCTTCAATTACTTTCTTCCCTAATCTTTCAATTGAATATTTGAAATCAAGGAAAACAGCAAGACCTGTATTATTTACACCATAGCCGGCATCACAACGTTCCTTGGCTGCTCTTGAAGCAACATCTCGTGGAACAAGGTTTCCATAACTAGGATAACGACGCTCGAGATAAAAATCGCGGTCTTCGTCTTTTATATCATTTGGTTTGATTTCACCTTTCTGTAAGCGTACAGCATCTTCTTTCTTCTTAGGTACCCAAACCCTTCCGTCGTTGCGTAAAGATTCAGACATAAGAGTAAGCTTTGACTGCTGGTCACCGTGAACAGGAATACAGGTAGGGTGAATCTGTACAAAGCAAGGATTTCCAAACCATGCACCTTTTTTGTAACACTGCCATGCTGCAGAGCCATTACATCCCATTGCATTAGTTGAAAGGAAAAATACATTTCCATATCCACCTGTTGCAATAACAACTGCATGAGCACCAAAGCGTTTGATCTGGCCTGTTACCATATCGCGAACGATTACTCCGCGAGCTTTACCTTCTTTAATTACAACGTCAAGCATTTCATGACGTGTATACATCTTTACTGCACCTTTTGCAATTTGCCTGTTTAGAGCACTATAAGCGCCAAGCAATAACTGCTGTCCTGTTTGACCACGTGCATAGAAAGTACGACTTACGAGTACACCTCCGAAAGAGCGGTTTGAAAGAGTGCCGCCATATTCACGGGCAAAAGGAACACCCTGTGCAACGCATTGATCAATAATCAATGGAGAAACTTCTGCAAGGCGATGTACATTTGCTTCACGGGCACGATAATCACCTCCCTTAATTGTATCATAGAATAAACGATAAACAGAATCATTATCGTTCTGATAATTTTTAGCAGCATTGATACCACCCTGTGCGGCAATTGAGTGAGCACGTCGTGGACTATCCTGATAACAGAATGCATGCACGTTATATCCCAGTTCAGCCAATGATGCAGCAGCCGAGGCACCAGCAAGACCTGTACCTACAACAATAACATCAAGTTTACGTTTGTTGGCAGGGCTAACTACTTTAATGTTGGCTTTATGCTTTGACCATTTTTCGGCCAATGGACCTGCCGGTATTTTATTGTCTATATTAATCATAGTACTTGTTTTTCAGATTAGAATTTAATCATGAAATAAATAGGAATGATACTGAATCCCAAAGCAAAGATTACTCCTATTACATTGGCAAGGAAATAAAAACGCTTCCTCCAGATATCATTATTCAAACCAATAGTTTGGAAAGCTGACCAGAAACCATGAGAAAGGTGTAAGCCAAGCAAACAACCTCCGATAATATAAATAAAACAGTAAAGATTACTAGTTTTAAATAATTCGGAAACCAGCAGATATGAATTCTCCATTTGCACCAGAACCCCTCCTTGTTCAACACTTATGTGTTCCAATAAAGGATCACCGGCAAATTTCATTTTCCACCAGAAATTAAAAAGATGGATTCCTAGAAATACAAATACCAAACCTCCAAGGATCAGCATATTACGCGAAGACCAGGCACTATTGACTCCCTGATTTGTTTTGTTGTACTTTACAGGACGAGCCTGCATGTTCTTTAAGGTAATAATCAACGACCAGATGATGTGAACAAGAAAACCTAGTGCAAGAACAGGTTCCATTATCTTAATCAATGGATTGGTCGCCATAAAATTGGCTCCAATATTGTACAACCTTCCACTGTCATCAAATATTAACAAGAGATTTATGGAAAGATGTACAAAAATGAACATCACAAGAAACAAGCCTGTAATACTCATTAAAAACTTTCGGCCAATAGAAGCGTTTAGAAAACTTCCTTTGCTCATAGAATTCTAATTTAAAGTTATTTAATATTAAATTGTTTTTGAAAAAAAGAACTACAAAAGTAGATTGAAACTATTTGTAACGCAATTTTTTAGGCCTTAAAAATTTCTATTTATAATTATTCTGAATAAATATGGGAAATCATAAGTGAATTAATCACATCATCCTGTATTATTGATACTTAAAGTGTCTGTTAATGTTAAATTGATGTTATATCAATTCCGATATATAAATCACAGATAAATTATATTTTTGAAAAAAATTACAAAACTATGACTCTTATAAAATCAATTTCCGGAATCCGCGGAACAATCGGAGGCAAACCCGGAGAAGGCCTCACTCCAATTGATACAGTGAAGTTCACATCAGCGTATGCTGCTTTCATTCAAAAGTCATCAGGTAAACAAAACGTAAAAATTGTTGTTGGTCGTGATGCAAGAATATCAGGAGAGATGGTTTCATCACTTGTCATTTCAACATTGACAGCTATGGGTTGCGATGTTGTAAATATAGGAATGGCCTCAACACCAACTACTGAAATTGCAGTACCTTGTGAAAAAGCCAATGGAGGTATTATCCTTACAGCAAGTCATAATCCAAAACAATGGAATGCATTGAAACTTCTCAATGAAAAAGGCGAATTCCTTAATGACACAGAAGGCAAAGAAATATTAAGCATTGCTGAAAAAGAAGATTTTAAATATGCCGATATTGATTT
>CAYXJA010000103.1:0-3912 GCA_964465425.1 uncultured Prolixibacteraceae bacterium
TCAAGGTTGATAAGTATTTCGCCATTCAAAACTCCGGGCTTCAGAGCGAAGGCACCAGATAAGCCGGTCTCTTCATCAACAGTAATCAGAGCTTCGATTGGACCATGCTGAATATCTTTTGATTCAAGAATAGCAAGAATGGCAGCAACTCCAATTCCATTATCAGCACCAAGAGTAGTACCGTTGGCAGTGACCCATCCGTCTTGAATAAAAGCATCAATTTGATCCATTGAAAAATCGAAAACCGTATCATTATTTACCTGGGGTACCATATCGACATGAGCCTGAAGAATAACACCTTTAAGGTCTTCAAAACCCGGAGTAGCTGGCTTTCTGATAATTACGTTTCCAATATCATCGATTGATGTATCAAGATTAAGCTTTTCTCCCATTTCTTTAATAAAGAGAGCCGCTTTCATTTCATTTTTCGATGGCCGGGGAATGGTGGTCAGCTGATAAAAATTTTCCCAAAGTTCTTTGGGTTCAATATTTCTTATTTCTTCACTCATAACTTTAACTACTGTTTTATTTTGGAGCAATTTTTTATAGCTCCGGTAATATGATCAAATTCAATTTTATAGTTTCCGTCGAGAAGCATTTCGGGAATTGAAGCAACAGTACCAAACTGTGAAACAAGAATACGCCCGGAATAATATTGATTAATCCCATCGGAGAGGATTATTGATGAATATACCGGGACTCTGTAGTACAAGCCGGATTCGCTTTTAGTTTCAGCAACAGTATTGAATTTTTTAATTTCAGTAATCACTTTCTGATCCTTAATCATTTCGAGCATAACAGGTTTTCCTGAAATATCACTTTTAGGGAGTACTCCCCTATCGTCAGAAAAACGGAAAAGCACTTCGTTTTTAACACTTTCTTCACCCGGGAAGAATAAAAAATTATATTCCTGTTCAAAGGTGAAAGTCTTTCCTAGAAAAAGAGAAAGGTATTCATTTTCTGTTTTTTGAGATTTTCTCACAAAAGCGCTAAAAGACTCACCATCTCGGGGAAGATCATCGCTGGCACTATTTGAAATGAATGCTTTTTTTTGTCTGATTTTAAATAGATAATCGGCAGCTTCCCTCGCTTTTACTTCTTCAGACTTAAATGTTGTTGTTTCTTCTCCCGTAGCAGTATTAATTTCAGTATCGTAATATTCATCAGAAGAACAATCGGGGAAAACAATCGAAGGTAATTCATTATAATTCAATAGATCATAACCAATTTCGGTATTCAGGAGTATATTGTTTTCTGCATTTATCCCTGTAATTACTCCATCATGCCTCAACGAAATAGTAGAAGCCAATATACCGGTAGTTCTATATACAAAATTAGGATCCGCTTCACTGATTGGTTCTATAGTAATACTTACCAAATCAAAATCATCTGATGAAATGCCTTTAGCATCTTTATACCCAAGATATTTATCTGCCCATTTATGATAAGGACCGGGTATAAACTGTTTTTTAGCCACTTTAACCTTTACAGATATTCCGGTACGTGGCAAGAAGTAAATCAGACCTTCATCAATTACCGGAGTAACAACCTGAGCAGTTGACTGTTTCTTTTTATCATCCTTTTGAGCTGATGCAAGTATGGGGAAAATAGATAAAATTAAAATAGTTACGATTAGCTTATTTATTTTCATGTTTTATATTTTATAAATTATTACCATTATAATATTATTGCAAATTACTTAAAATTAAACGATAAAAACCCAGGAGTTATTATATTTCCATAATCTTGAAAACCTCCATAAGATTGTCTATAATATCGGAGGCGATCAAAGATGTCATGCTCGTCTTTCCAACAGCAATATCACCAGCCAGACCGTGAATAAAAACTCCGGCAATTGCTGAATCTTTTGAAGAATACCCTTGAGCCAAAAGAGCTGTTATAATTCCTGTTAATACATCACCACTTCCGGCAGTTGCCATTCCGGGATTACCCGTTGTATTGAAGTATATTTTACCATTAGGACAAACAACAGCTGTATAAGCGCCTTTTAGAACTATATAAATTTTGTATTTCTCAGCCATTTCAATAGCTTTTGAAAGCCGTATGTAAGAATTTTCTGAATACCCTGCAAGTCGTTCAAATTCTTTTGGATGAGGAGTGATAATCGATCCTTCGGGTACCAATGGCAAAAAATCTTTATTTAAAGAAAGAATGTTAATTGCGTCGGCATCAATTACTAGAGGGATTTTTGTTTCTTTAATCAAAAATTTGAATGCTTTTTGAGTGTCGGGGTCAGTACCAATAGCAGGACCAATTCCAATTGCATTGTATTTAAAAATATCTTTAGCACCTGTAAAAACAAAAGCTGATTCATCAATACTGATCATAGCTTCAGGAACAGCAGCCTGTAAAACGGAAACGCCCTTAGCAGGGATATGAGTGGTAAGCAGACCGGCTCCACAACGAAGACAGGCTTTTGAAGCAAGAATTGCAGCACCCATTTTTCCAAATGCCCCTGAGATAATATGTGCATGACCAAAATTCCCTTTATGAGAAAATTTGTTTCTCTTGTTAAATAATGGTTTAATATCATCAATCATTGTTAGATAAAAGGGAGTATCGATTTGCTTCACGGCATCCTGATGCAATCCAATATCCAGGATTTCCCATTCGCCTGTAAACTTTTCATTTTCAGCAAAAAGGAAACTCAATTTAGGAAATTGAAAAGTCAGAGTTTTATTGGCTTTAACAATATTATCGGGGATATTGTCAGAATTATTTTCGCCCATAAGTCCGGAAGGAATGTCAATAGAAATAACAAACGCATCTGATTCGTTTATTTTTTTAATAAGTTTTGAGGTCCTAGCATCCAGTGGTCTGTTAAGACCACTACCATAAAGAGCATCAATTATCAGGACACATGAGCTGTCAATATTTATGTTTTCATCCCCCTTGATAAAATTCACGGAAGCTTTTGCCTGATTATTAAGCCTTTCGAGATTAATGGCCGGAGATCCGGTTAAAGGTTTTCCGCTATCAAGAATAAAAACAGAAACAGAAAATCTCGAATCCAGATTGGCAAGCATTCTGGCAACCGCTAACCCGTCACCTCCGTTGTTGCCCGGACCGCAAAAAAAGAAAATATCGCCATGAAAGACAGTTTTATCAATGATATATTCAGCAATTTTTTCGGCAGCCCGTTCCATTAAGTCAATATCTGATATTGGCTCATTTAATATGGTAAATTTGTCAATTTCTGCAATTTTAGAAACAGGAAATATTTTCATTACGTCATTTATTGCTATCCTTTCAAAATTAATAAGAATTCTAAATTTTTTAATTAATAATCTTAATTAGATTTCATGAGATGTGTCATGAAAATTCAGTTAAGTGTTTTACAATTTGTGTCCGTATTTTATAAGTTAAAAAAATATATAAACATTAATTTTTAATGATTATTTTTATAGCATACAAAACCGGTTACCTTAACACTTAATTTATGCAAAGAGACAAGAATACTGCATTCTTTGGACACCCAATAGGGTTGTTTACACTTTTCGCAACCGAAATGTGGGAGCGCTTCAATTATTATGGGATGAGAGCACTTCTCACAATATTTCTGACAGCGACGTTAGCCACCGGAGGTTTTGGACTTGATGAAAATTCAGCTCTGGCGGTTTATGGAATTTTTACTGCATTGGTATATGTAACTCCAATAATTGGAGGAATGCTTGCTGACAGGATTCTTGGCCAGCGAAAATCGATATATATAGGTGCACTTACCATGGCAACCGGGCAATTATTTCTTGCCTTTGCCGCATCAATGAAACCTGAAGCCATTGAACTTAAGCAGACTATCTTTTACATGGGTCTGGGAATCCTCGTATGTGGTAATGGTTTCTTCAAGCCCAATATATCGACAATGGTCGGAGAGCTTTATCATCCTAAGGA
>CAYXJA010000103.1:4012-5943 GCA_964465425.1 uncultured Prolixibacteraceae bacterium
ACCGTTGCATTGGTAATCGGTTTTATGTTAGGATGGAAAGTATTGCCGGATATTGCTCGCAAGATTATAGTTATCACAGCTACTGTAATTGGAGTTGGTTATCTTGCATTAAATATTGGAAAAAACACAAAAGGTAAAGATGAATGGAGTCGCGTTGGTGTTATCTTCATTCTGGCGCTTGCCAATATTTTCTTCTGGAGTGGTTTTGAACAAGCCGGGGGTACGTTTAGTCTTTTTGCAAGAGACAATGTAAACAGGATGATAGGAAACTTTGAAATGCCTGTAACTTTATTCCAAACATTCAATGCAATTTTTATTGTTTTATTTGCACCTCTCTTTACATTGCTATGGGCTTTTTTAGATAAAATAAAGCTGAATCCAAATACACCATTAAAATTCGGATGGGGAATGCTAAGCCTGAGCATTGGATTCTTTGTTATGGCGTTTGCATTTGATGCAACTCAGGGAGGTACAGTAAAGGTAAGTCCTATGTGGCTAATATTGGTGTTTTTGCTTCATACCTGGGGTGAACTTTGCTTGTCGCCCATAGGTCTTTCTATGGTAACAAAACTAGCTCCTGTTAAGCTTGCATCTACAATGATGGGGGTTTGGATGGGATCATTTGCTTTTGGAAATTATCTGGCTGCTTCATTAAAATCAATCGTAGAAAAATTTGACCTTCCATTATTCTGGTTTATTGCAATAGAAACGTTGATAGCATCAGCGATACTTATGGCAATATCTCCAATTCTGAACAGGATGATGAAGGGGATTAAATAAAAAAATAAAACTTTATGAGTTCTCGAAAACACCCAAAAGGATTGATGATCCTTTTCTTTACTGAAATGTGGGAACGTTTCGGTTATTATCTCATGCTGGGAATATTTACCTTGTATATGATAGCACCTGAGACTGCTAAATTTGCAGGACTCGGACTCAGCAACATGCAGGCTGCTGACATATATGGTACATATCTGGCATTAGTATACCTGACGCCATTTTTTGGAGGACTCATTGCAGACAGGCTGATTGGATACAGGAAGTCGATATATATTGGAGGTTTATTAATGGCAGCCGGGTATATTGGATTGTCAATTCCTGACAGTATGCTTTCATTTTATATCTCACTCCTTCTGATAATATTGGGTAACGGTATGTTTAAACCTAATGTTTCAGTTCTTCTGGGCAAGTTATATGAAAGACCCGAATATGAAAAACATAAGGATTCAGGATATAACATTTTCTATATGGGTATCAACCTTGGAGCATTTGTCTGCAATTTTGTTGCTGCATGGTTAAGGCTCACCTATGGATGGGGATGGGCATTTGCTGCTGCCGGATTTGGAATGATAATAGGAATAATCTGGTTTGCAATTGGCAACTGGAAAACGCCGGAGATCAAAGAAGCAGATAAGATATCTCCTAAAAGAGAAAACGATATTTCTTTTGTAAAAATATTACTAACACTCTTTTTACCAGCATTTGGAGCGGCGCTTATTGGATGGTTAATTCCCAATAGCATATTTGGTTCAGACTCAACAGATGCGTTCATTTTCTTTTGTTTGCCCGTAATATTTTTCTTCTATAATATTATGAGGACAGCTTCCAAAGATGAAAAACCAAGAATAGCAGCTTTACTTTCAATTTTCGGAGTTGTAATAATTTTTTGGGCAGTATTCCATCAAAATGGATCAGCATTAACTTACTGGGCAAAGAACAATACTGACAGAGAGCTTGGCCCAAAAATGGAGAGAGTTATTAACTCTATAGCCAGCGTGGAAGAAGTATCTACTGTGCCACGCGAAAACAAGGTAATCGGCCTGCATGGTGAAGATATGGGGACGGAAGTAGGTCCAAGTTATTATTTTTTCAATTATTCTGATGAGTTGCCGGTTGGCAATCTAACCGGTAAACCAGCAGACATAACAGAA
>CAYXJA010000104.1:0-3938 GCA_964465425.1 uncultured Prolixibacteraceae bacterium
AGGAATCCCAATGTATAATGCAATATTCATGTTAACCTCCTTTTGTGTTTGTGAGTAATATGTTAAAGATATGAATTATAAATTTTATTTTAATAATTTTAATTTTTTATTTCAAAATAGGGGTATCATTGTTAAACATTGTCTCTTATAAAACAGAGTAATTTAAAAACTTTATTAAAACAAATCATTACTTATGAAAACATCTTTCTTAACTATCATACTTTTTTTAAATCTTTATTCTATTGTTGGTTTTTCTCAGGAAAACAAGATTACTATTCCGATTATCAATGAGTCGGTCTCCGATTTTCAATTGAATGATCAAAATGGAAATCCTGTCAGGCTTTCTTCTTTGAAAGGGAAAAATGTCATGCTTATATTTCCAAGAGGAATGGTAAGAAAAGATTACTGGTGTCAGATTTGTCATTATCAGTATGCTGATCTTGCTGATCTCGTGAAAAAAGAAAATATGTTGGGAAAATATAATCTTGAAGTTTTGTTTATTCTTCCATATCAGTCTGATTCGATAACTAACTGGATAAATATGTTCCCGGTCCAAATGGAAATTATTGATAACTGGAAATTTCCAAAGGATTCCCTTAACATGACTGATGGTAAAATGAAGTGGGCTTATTCAACCCGGAAGCTTTTACCGAAAAAGATCTTCTATACTGCGGATAATATTAATACTCCTTTCCCAATTCTTTCTGATGGTCAAAGGGTTGTTTCAAAGGGTTTTCAGCTTTATAAGAATGAACCTGATGCTCCGCAGAATATGCCAGCAATAATGATAATTGATAAAGATGGAATTCTTCGCTATAAGTATTTAAGTCAGGATACTAAAGACAGACCTACTTACGATTATCTTTTCAAAATAATGGATGTAATTCTGTAGTTCAGGGTTTATTGTTGCAAAGTGTCTGTAATAATTTATTCAGGATTGGTTATTCAAAGTCAAAGTCTTTTTTTGTCTTATGGTAGTTTTTGAGATTCTTCCCAAAAGCTTTATCTTTTTTTCTCTTTTCAAGAGCAGATAATTCAAAAAATGCTCTTTCTTTCATCATCTTTAGAAAATTATTATATGCTGCTTCATCAATTCTGCCATCTTCAACAGCCTTAAGCACAGCACATCCAATTTCAGTTGTGTGGGTACAGTCCTGGTATTTACATTGATGAGACAAACTGCTGATTTCATCAAAGGTCATTTCTAAACCAGCTACTGAGTCAGTAATTCCTACTTCCCTCATCCCCGGATTGTCTATAAGAATTGCTCCATTGTCAAGTAGAATAAGCTCTCTGTGTGTTGTAACGTGCCTCCCTTTTTTCGTGCTGTCACTTATTGAATCGGTCTTCATAAGTGCTTTGCCCGAAAGATGGTTGAGGAGTGTAGATTTGCCTGCCCCGGATGCTCCAAGCATGCAGTATGTCTTTCCTTTTTCCATTAAATCCCTGACATTATTATACCCGTCTTCAGATTCGCTATTCATGGTAAGAACCGGAATGTTTTTTATTCTTCTTTTTATGTTCTCAATTATTTCACTCAGTTTTTCACTTTCAACCAGATCAGTCTTGCTAAGTATTATCACAGGTTCAACTCCCGATGAATTACAAATCGTAATAAACCTTTCAATCCTGTTTATTTTGAAATTATTTTCAACAGCCTGTATAATAAATCCAAAATCAATATTGGAAGCAATTAACTGTACTTCTCCCGATTGGCCAGCGGCTTGTCTTTTTATAAGAGAGTATCTTGGAAATATTTTATTAATGATGGCCAGATCTTTATCATAAACAGTTATTGAAACCCAATCTCCAACAGCCGGGAAATCTTCTCTTGATTGAGCAGTAAATCGAAGATTACCTGTTATTTCAGCTTCATATTCGCAATCAGCTGCTTTAACTACATATCTTTCCCGGTGCTCAGCTATTACTCTGGCTGTAACAAATTCGTCGAGCTTGTTTTCAATCCTGTATTGCTCAAGCTTTTCATTAAATCCCCAATCTACAAGGCTCATTATGATAAACTTTTTTTAACTTTTCATTGCAAATTTAACAATATTTGAAAGAGAAGGCTTTTGTCCCTGCATCAGAATTCCAGTCCTGAAAATTCTCGCTCCTACCCAAACTGAAAATATTGTAAAAAGAACAACTCCAACTAGTCCAACATAAGCTTGCCATAACGGAATAGTAACCGGAGTGGCAAGTCTGACAGTCATAAGCAAAGGAGTAAAAGGTGGGATAAAAGACATCACAGTGGCAAACGTCCCCATTGGATTTTGAATTACCGGCCAGACAATAAAAAGTGGTAATAACATTGGAAGGTTTGAAGGGAATGCCACATTCTGGGCATCTTTATTATCGTTGCACGCTGCGCCAAGAGCCGCCATCATGGAATTTGCCATTACAAGATAGAAAATCAGATATATAAAAAACCAAGGTAACAGATCGTAAGGTATATAATTGCCATATCCCAATAACTCAGCTGTTAAAACCCCTCCTCCGACATAAATTATTGCTGTCATTAATGAAATCATGGTGTTACCCAATATTTTTCCTGCCATGAACTGGAAAGGAGTAACAGTCGCAAGTAATACTTCTGCTATCTTTTCCATCTTTTCTTCCATTACTGCATTTAAAACAGGTGTAACTCCCATTATAACAATCATAAACATTAAAAGTAGTAATGCATAAGGTATTACAATTGACATTACGATATTGCTTTTTTCAGCGTCTTTAATTTCCCCTGAATTTTCATTGATGGTCAGTAATCCCATTCCTTCAACTTGAGTCCAGTAAAAAAGTTCCTTGACTCTTTCAGAAGGAAGACCAAGGTCAGCTATTCTTATTTGTCTTAAGTGATTATTTATTGGATTTGAAAACCAGTTTATTGTCTCAAACTGTAAGGTGTTTTCAGAATAAAATCTTACAAAAGCATTTGTCTGATCTTCGTCAGGGTGAAGCACAGAAGATCCTATTTCTATAAATCCTTTTATCTCATTTGACGAAACTCTTTTCGAAAGTTCTAGTTTTTGTTTCACAGGATCTCTTTTATCAGGCTCGATGAATTCAATAATAAAAGCCGGCCTGATTTTCTCATTTGTCTTTGGATTAAATATCTCAACATCATTGCGCTGTTTAGCACTTTGCTGAATAGACTCTTTGAATAGACCTGAATTATCAACAATAATAAACTTTTGATCTGTAGTATCAACTTTATTTCTGGAAATCATTGAAACTAAAGTACTACCCCCCATGAATACGGGCATGAGAATTAATATTACTAAAAAGCTTTTTGTTTTTACAGCTGCTTTAAATTCTCTCATTGCTATTGTTAAAACTTCACGCATATTTTTCCTCCTTTCTTTCAGGCGATGCTATCCTGATGAAAATATCGTTCAATGAAGGTTTTGTTATTTCGAATTTACTTACTCTTGTTTTTTTAATAATTTCTTCAAGAATATATTGAGGATCTGTTCCCTGCGACAATCTGATTTCCTGAACCTGTCCGTAATCGTTAATGTTCTCGATGCCTATAAGTCCTTGCAAAACATTAGCTCCCGATTCAGTTTTAAGGATGACGGTATTGCTGCCGTAAATATTTTGTATATCTGAGAGCGTTCCATCCAGAACTTTTTTCCCTTTGAAAATCATGAATATATAATCGCACATCTTTTCTGCCATATTCATATCGTGTGTACTGAAAATAATTGTTGCACCATTTTTTTGCAACTCAAGCAGCGACTCTTTCAATAACACTGCATTTACCGGGTCAAGTCCACTGAATGGTTCGTCAAGAATTATAATGTCAGGCCTGTCAATTACCGTTGCAATAAACTGAATTTTCTGTATCATCCCTTTGCTGAGTGTTTCTACCTTATTGTTTGCCTTTTCTGAAAGTCCAAGCTTATCAAGCCAGTATTCAATTTCTTTATTAATATTAT
>CAYXJA010000104.1:4038-5935 GCA_964465425.1 uncultured Prolixibacteraceae bacterium
TTTTCTGAAAGTCCAAGCTTATCAAGCCAGTATTCAATTTCTTTATTAATATTATCCACCTTTTTTAAGGTTCCATGAAATTTAAGTACTTCATAAACTTTCATTTTTTTATAGATTCCCCTTTCTTCCGGTAAATAACCTACCCGTTTTAGTCTGGATCCTGTAATCTGTTGCCCGTTAACAAATATATTTCCGGAATCAGGGTTGAAGATGTTCATTATCATTCTTATTGTTGTTGTCTTCCCGGATCCGTTAGGTCCTATGAATCCGTATATTGTACCAGCAGGAACCTTCAGATTAAGGTTATTCACTGCTGCCACTTCTCCGAAAGACTTAGTTACATTTTGAATCTCAATTTTCTCCATTGGATGTATATTAAAGTTTAAGCGGCTATTCTATAATGATATTAAAATGATATCACAAAAATCAAAATAAAATACTAAACATCAAAGAAAAAACGAAAATATTTTATTGGGATGTTGATTATTTTAAAAGCATAAAAAAAACACCGGCTATTTGATGACCAACGAAGATCCAAAAGCCGGTGTTTTCAAAACAAACCTTTTTGAGAAATTTCTAGAAAAATCTCTCTACCCAAAAATCAAAATCTAATGAACCTAACTAAATCTAATCTAACCTAACTAAACTGTAATATGAAAAACAAATCGAAAACTTATTTTCATTAACCTAAACTTGTATTAATAACGCTAAGTTATATCCATAAAGTATGAATTCGATTTTTTTTAAGAATTTTTAACAATATTTAACATTTTGCATTATAGATTACAGTCTCTAAGTTGCATACTGTCTGTGTATTAATAATGAATCAGTAATTTTAGATTCTTAAATTTTTGATCTTATCTTATTCTGAGTTAAGATTTTTTATCTACCCGAAAATTTTTCCGATGTTCTTTCTTCACTTTTACTATTGCTGTTAATTCTTCCGGATTCATCCCCCTCCACTCGCCGCAATAAGCTTTACGGCCACAGGTTTTGCAGTGAGAACCAATCCATACATTATCAAATTGCTGCATCAGCTTTTCAATAAATATTTGTTCAGAAGTAAGAATTCCTGATTCAAAATTCCTGTTTTTGGTACTTTTGGCTCCCATGCCTGCTCCGGTTAGATTTGCGCTGCCTGAATAAGCATATATACCGTCTACAATTACAGTTTTGAAATGAACTCTTGGGCAATTAAACTGTTCCAGCATCTTTATTACAACAGGATACTTATCAAAATCCTTGCGGAAAGCTTCACCCGGCTCTTTAGCAAAAATAAGTCGTATTTCTACTTTCTTCTTCAGCAGGTCTGACAATGTTTCAATGAAAGGAACCATCTTAGCCCCTTTCTTAGTATATAAATCTTTAATGTCGGCTGTTCCAATCCAGACAAACCTTTTGGCATTTGGAATTATACCCTGGATTACCTTCTCATAAATCTCAATATCTGTAATAAGTTCAGTGGTCATATAAAATAAACTCACTGTCAGGCAGAATATTGTTTTTTTTAATTGTATTCAGTAAAAGTTTGTATAGCATAATTGTTTGCAGGTAAACATGAATTTTTTAAATAAATCTTAAACAAGAAAGGAGGTACTGAATGGAAAAATTAAGTTGTATACTGTTTTTAGTGGAATAAAATTTTAGTGTGTACTATATTTAGTAAATCTTTTAAAAACTATGTACCAATTTTAGTATTGGACAAACCTAATTGGGAAGGGACCACATTAGTACCAACTACGTACCAACTACGTACCAAGTTCGACCGAAGTGAAATTTGGGAAGTCTGAGTTTGGTATTTGAGAGGAATAAAATATGCTAAAGAATTATTGTTTTTTAAATGAATAATTTGAAGTGGAATTTTGAAAACTGATTTATTTAAAACAAACGTTTGCAT
>CAYXJA010000105.1:0-3721 GCA_964465425.1 uncultured Prolixibacteraceae bacterium
ATATCTTTAAGCGAATTCACCATTTGATTTTTATATAATACATTTTGGGTTACATCCGGATCCATATCCACATCAACGGACTGACCGTTTACTTCACCCTTAGGCCAGCTGCCTCCCGGATGACTTTGTGTTATTACCTTATCTAAAAAGATAAACGTTTGCGTTGTTGGCTTTGAAGCTTTTAACCCATCTTTATATAACGAAGCCCTGACTATAAAACATGGAGTCTTTGCCCGGCCACTTGTTAATGAAGGATCAATATTTATTGTCTTTGTTTTCCCTCCATCATAGGTATTAACCGATGTCTGAGGATTGCTCCCGTCAATTGTATATTTTATAGTGTATTGCTTATCAGGGACTGTCATCTTCAAACTGAAAGGGCTATTGTAAAACCCGCCTTTATGACTGAAAAGAACTTTTAATGAATCAGAAACTTCAGGTTGTTTCTTTTCAGCCGATATTTTTAAGTCGAAAAATAAATCAGAGCTTGTTAAATTGACATTGAAAACCATGATTGCCAGGTGGTTTTCACCTTCTACAAGATTAAGATCAGATGCAGGCAATCTAACTGATTCTGCCGTAGCATATTCATGCGTTGTAGGAGCAACTCCTGTATAAGAGATTGGATTAGGTACATTTGAACTGATGGCTTCCTTTCCGTTTATCCAGATAATGAAACCATCATCATAATTCATTGTAAATATTACATCATCAAGCAAGCCAATGCTTTGGGCATTGAAATTTGCCTTTAGGTATAGTGTTGTATAATTGTTTTGCATATCATTCAACTCAGTACCTCCTGAACCTATTTTATATCTGAATGGTGCTCCGCCAACTGCCCACGCTGATGGATCATAGCTTTTATTCATCCAGCTTGATGGCAATCCCTTTGCATCTTTCCCTTTCAGGTAAAAATAATATGAATTAAATCCAAATGATATCTGTGCATTTGAACAGTTAATTCCTGCCCAAAAAATGAGCATAATGATAAAAATCTTTTTCAACATCCAACAAATTTTTCTGAAATTAAAAAGTCCCAAAATAGTTAAAAAACAACAAAAAAAGCTCTGATTGTAAATTATTGACATTTGAAATGCTCATTTCCCCCATCGAATACAATTTATAAGTTTAAACAGCTGAAAAGTGTCATTCATTAGCCCAAAACTGCATTTCATCGAGTTTTTATAACTATTCACTAAAAAAACTTTTTTTTTGTTTTCCACTGCCGTAAATTTATATAAGAAATAAATAAGTAATCAATATCTTGTAAAATGGATCAAGGAGGATTTTATTCATCAGCAGAACTTTTGACGGAAGATTCTGCCATTTTGCAGTCAATGCAAACGACCCGAACCCCAAGAGTACTTCTTTATAAACAAAAAAGAATTGTTTATATCGACTTCTCTGATCTTAGAAAACCCGAGGAAATTTATGAACTGATGGACAAAGCTTCAAAGTTCATAAGCAAAAATCTTCCCAAAAGTGTATTAACATTGACAAATCTTACCGGTATGTATTTCAATCGCGAAATCTACAACCATTTTGTCAATTATGTGAAGCAAAATAACCCCTATGTAAAATGTTCTGCTGTTTTTGGTATCAACGGATTAATGCAAATATTTTATAATGCTTTCGTTGCTTTGACAGGACGCGATGTAAAAGCATTTTCAACCGAATTTGAAGCAAGAGAATTCCTTGCCTCAAAATAGTCTCCTCTTAAATCATCCCTGAAAGCTGATAATGTTTATCAGCTTTTTTTTGTGCAAAAAAAACAGCGAACTTGCGTCCGCTGTTTGAGAAATAATTCCGGATTGATTGGAAACGTATGTGATACGTTTCATAACACTAAAATAATCTCATTCTTTTATTCTGCAATGACTTTGTTATTTTTCTTTTCAATAAGTTATCAATTTTTTTAAAATTATTTAAGGTTTATTAATCTTTAATCTTTATATGTTCTGGATATCAGATATATAAAAAACAGAATTTTTTAATTCACTTTTTTTACTTTTAAAAAAAATCTAATTATGAAATTCATTAAATTCTTTTTACTGATTCAGCTTTTGCTATGTTCAGGCATTGCGCTTAATGCCAAAGTCATTCATATTAACGATGATATTCAACTTATTGAAATCTCGGAAGGCTTTTATATGCACAAAGCCCTTTATGCTTTACCGGAGACTTCCGGTAAATTCCCCTCAAACGGAATGCTCGTCATAAAAAACGGAAAAGCCCTGATGATTGACACCCCTTATACATTTGAACAAACAGAAATAATTTGTAATTATCTGAAAGATTCAATGAATGTTGAAATTGAATTTTTTATTGGAGGACATTCCCATGCCGATTGTATTGGTGGAATGGATTATTTTAAAAACTCTGATACTAAAACTATCTTAAATATAAGAACTAAAAATATTTGTATTGAAAGAGGATTACCCCTTCCTGATATTACCTATGACTCACTTTATGTTATCGATTTTCATGGAATAAAAGCTGAATGTCATTATTTTGGAGGTGGTCACACTATTGACAATACTGTTGTGTTCTTTCCTGAATCCCAAATTCTTTTTGGCGATTGCCTTATTAAAAGCCTGGATTCTCAAAACCTTGGTAATCTTAAGGAAGCTGTTGTCTGCGAATGGATACCAACAGTTGAGAAATTAATTTCAACACTCGGACCAATTAAATACGTTATTCCTGGTCATGGTGATTTCGGAACTGATGAACTTTTAAGACATACTATCAGACTTGTTGAGAAATACAAGTAATATTTAATTTTGTTTGTCTTTTAATTTCTTGTATCTGATATATTTATATCCAAAATAGACAATGAACAGAATTACCAATGTAGGCCACAAAATATCTTTTATCAATTCAACAATCTGACTCAATTCAACTATCTGAAACCTGAATTTTATAATATATTCAATTACAAATATGATGAGAAATGCTATCATCATTGCTTTTAAGACTTCAAGGAGTAATTTTTTCATAATCATTGTTTTAAATTGATAACATACTTAAAAAATGAGGGATAAATATAATAAGCCCGATAATAGCTGATACTATTGCTGACAATAATACTCCTGCTGCTGCCAGATCTTTTGCTTTGCCTATCTTTTCGTTTTCTTCTTTTGTAATGGCATCTCCAAGGTTCTCAACCGCTGAATTGAATATTTCAGCTACAAAAACAAACCCGATTGCAAATATTATAAACATCCATTCCTGAACTGAAAGCTTGAACCAAAGGCCTGCAATTATTACAAGAATCGTGACAGACAGATGTATCCAGGAGTTATGTTCCTCTTTGAAAAGATGTCCTATCCCCCTGAAAGCATATCTGAAACTTATTAGCCTTGCTTTGAATGAAAATGATTTTTTTCTTTTCTCCATTGCTATTTAAAAAACATCGAAAGTTATATAAACTATTTGACCTCTCAAAGTCTGAATAATTTGTCTTATTCAGAAAGTAACTTCAACCGTACCACATTCGGCTCAAATACCATAACGAATATTTCTTATGGTATTTGATCCGTATGATGTACGAATATACTTATACTGAAATCCGTTTTTGTTTTATAAATTATACCTTTCTCAATGAAAGAAATTCAGAATACATTTTTTTGACTAATCTTAAATAATAAAAAAAGGTTGCCGGAAAAGCCGGCAACCCCTGAGTGTTGATTTATATAATGATCATAAGCTATTTACAAAGATG
>CAYXJA010000105.1:3821-5803 GCA_964465425.1 uncultured Prolixibacteraceae bacterium
ACTTTCCCGTAAACAACATTGGTCTGCGCAAATATTGAATTTGAAAGTGCAATCCCGATTATTAAAAATATTATTGTTCTCATGACTTTAAGTTTTATCTGTTTTTTTAATTCAAGGAATTCTTTCCGGAATATCTTCTTCCTCGAATCTATTCTTAAGACAAGTATATTATGTTTTTCCCCTATTTTATTTTTTTTTAAAAAAGTAGGGTAAAACTTTCTCATATCGGATATTGGTTAAAACAGAGTGTAAAAGATTTAAAATTTGAAATTATGAAGACACAAAATTTAGGAATTGTAATAATCATGGCAGTAGTTTTATTTTCCTGCCAGAGTGATGATGTATTGACCAGTCTGACTGGTGATGATGAACTCAATTTGAAATCGGCAACCCTTGCTACTGCTGATGTTACTGCTGAATGTGTTTTGGGCGATGTTGACCTGGAAGCCGATTATTATACTTATGCTCAAAAGGTAATTAAGCAAGTGGCTAAATTGACAGGTAACAGCCGTAGAATTGCTAATTCTCATTTCATGGATAAGTTTTATTCAGGCGACGGACCTGTAATTTCTATTGATACTGCCGAAGCAGGGTATCCAATTGTAATTTCTCTTGACTATGGCGACAGTACAGTTACCCGTAACGGTAAAGTACTCAGCGGAGCTATTATCATGGAAATCTCTGGTGATAAACATACTGACGGGGCAACAAGAATTGTTACCTATGAAAATTTCTTCGTTGATTCAGTTAGCCTCTCAGGTTCAAAATCTGAAGTCTTTAACATTACTGCTGACTCAATTCTTGTAATTACATCTTCAGGAAATATTGTTCTTACCCTTCCCGATGGAAGTACTATTACTGCTGTTACTGAAAAACAACGTACATGGATTGAGGGCGATGATACTCCGTTTATTCATGATGATGATATTTTACAAGTAACCGGAAAAACTGTATTTACCACTTCTGAAGGTGAAAGCTTTGTGAAAGAAATTATCATCCCTTTATTGAGAACAGGCGATTGCCGGAATTTCGTTCAGGGTACTGTCCAATATGTTCAGGATGGTGTTGAAATTGCTGTTCTTGATTATGGAAATGGCGAGTGTGACGAAGTTGCTACCCTGACTACTGCTGACGGTGAAACTGTGGAAATTGAACTAAGAGCAGGTAAATCGCATGGCAAAAACGACAATGCTAAAAATAATGGTAAAGGTAAAACCAATGGAAAAGGTAAAGGAAATGGCAAAGGTTAGATCAGTAATTTGCGTTTTTTTTCAAATAGATTTTTAGTGTCCCTTTAAAAAGAGAGCTGATATCTTTCGGCTCTCTTTTCTGAAAGGGAAAGTTCATTAAAATTTTTAAATAAGTATTAAAGTTATTCCTGACAAATCATTAAAGAAATACTTTTCCCTGAAACAGGAATTGTATAACTTTGATAAGAAAGATATCTGAAAGATTTTGACCAGAGAGGAATTTAAATTATTATTCGACACTTATTTCAACGACGTAAGAAAATACATTTTTTACAGGTCGGGAAACGAAGAACTGGCTACTGATATAGCTCAAGATACTTTCATGCGCATTTGGGAAAAACAGTTTATTATTGATAAGAAAACTATTAAAAGCCTGTTGTTTAAAATTGCAAACGACTTTTTTATTTCTAAATACCGAAAGGAAAAAGTTGAATTCAATTTCTTTAAGAATTTTATACCAAATGAGCATGACCTATCTCCCGAAGATGAAGTTAATTACAAAGAATTGTTAAAAGCCTATGATGAATCTTTAAAATCAATGCCGGAAAAACAAAGAGTTGTTTTCCTTATGAGTAGAGTTGATGATTTGAAATATAAAGAAATTGCTGACCAGTTGGGCCTTAGTGTAAAGGCAATTGAAAAAAGGATGAGTCTTGCACTTGAACACTTGAAAAATAATCTCAAAGGACACACCAACAGCATGATTCTTTTAATTATTAGCCATAACTCAAA
>CAYXJA010000106.1:0-5756 GCA_964465425.1 uncultured Prolixibacteraceae bacterium
TTCTGTTTCATATTTCATTCTGTTTAGCAGGGTTTAAGTTGCAATGAATAAAATTAATGCCTATGAGGTAATATTATTCGTGCTGTGCTTGAGTTTTGCCTTTAAAGTGGCGGATATAATAAAGGCAACATAGCCCGAAAAAGAAACCATGCTGCCTTAGATTACAAATGTTTAATTTGAACCGGGAGCGGTAACTCCCGGTTCACAAAACTAATAAATATGAAAAGAGTTTTTATTTTTCAGAGATTGTTTTTTGTCGTTTGTTTTACTGTTTTATTAATTGGATGTGATGAAGAAACAGGAAGTATCTCAAAAAGTAATGTAAATATAATAACCAATGATTCTGATTTAACGGATTTGCTAATTATCAATAATACAATTTCGATTGAAGAATTTTTAGCAAATCCTGATGATCCAGATGATGAAAAAATTAATAAAAAATTATATGAGATTAGTCTTTTAGCTCGAAATTTATTGAAAGATAAAAGTTTTAACAAACTGATAGAAGAAGATGTAAACGTAAAAGATAACAAAGTATTTGATTTGCGAGAATTAAGTTTGTCTTTTAAGTCTTCTGATATGGTGTATAAGGATTTTGAAAGGATTATTAAAGATTGTGAATTGACTCATAAATCGATAAATTCTGAAAGTAAAGAAGAAAATGAAAGTTATATCCCGGGTATTTATGTGCCAAATTCACGTTTTGCTGATTTCAATCTAACCCCAATTATTAGTCCAGGAATTGAAATTAATCCTGACATAAAAGGCATGGAAGAATATGAAGATTATATTATAGCATGGTATTGGGATAAATCAGGAAAATTGATGGAAATAATGTTAAATGAAGAAATGGTAATGAATACAAAGCATCCTGTTTTTATAATTGATAATGCAGATGAATTTTTAACAAATTCTTTAAAATATCAAAGAATTTATGACAACAAAGATGTATCAACTTTAAAATCAATTAATAGTATACAATACTTTTCTTCTTATGAGTATCAGATAAATGTGAGACACGAGGGAATCGGTGGAGAGTCTGAGTTGTGGATTGATGCTTTTTGGGTAAGAGATGATGGGAGTTATGGATGGGTAAAACAAAGTTCTGGCGCAGGTACTAAAATAGCAGATGTTAGTAAAAATGATATTGGAACTTTACTTTACAAATGGGTAACATTTAATAGTAGTGGAGTTAACTTTGAACCTTATTCTCAAACTCATGTCTTTTTTAATCTTTTTGAAAGAGATTGGTTTAGTTCATTGAAGCTTCTCGGAATGATAACTCTAGATAATGAGAATTATTATTTGACTGGTAATATGAGCTATGATAATGATTGGTATCTATATGATCCAAATGGAATAATACCTGAATCCCCAATGGCTTCAATATATCAAAATTGGGCATGTTGGTTTGAAAGTGATAGATGTAAATACAGATTGTGGAGGTGTGATTAATATTTAGCAAAAATTAGGAACCATATTATGAAAAAAATTCTTAGCACATTACTGTTTTCATTATTTGTAATTTCCCTAAAAGCTCAGGCAGATCTTTCAGTTAATTATAATAACATACATTCCGGAAATTCAATTAGTATCTTAATTTCAAAGAAAATTAATCAGGATATTGAACTTGGGGGAGGAGTGAGGTTTAATATAAACAGTTTGAAACATAGTGATGATCAGCAAAATATTTTTTACAATCGTTTATTTGCAACCAAACCCTATCATTTCATTGGTATTGATGGATTTATCAACAGATATATTTTTCAGGAATGGAATAAAGTAAAGACATTCATTTTTTATGATCTTCAAATGTGCTATTCTACAACCAGAAACAGATTGTTTTTTCCAATTGGTCAACTAACTAATGGAAATTACATTTATGAAGAAGTGATAACCGGCTTTGGGCCTTTTTTGTGGGTTGAAAATTATTTAGGCTTGGGATTTAAAGTTGATTTATTTAAATCTTTTTTTCTGACACAAAGAATTGGTTTTGGTGTTGATCTGATGTTTGGTGAAGATGTTCACTTAAGTGCAATGAGCGATAAATTTTCCTGGGAATTCGGGGAAATAATAAATGTTGGATTGGGGTTTAAATTCTAAGTTAACATTACTGCTAAAAATCAGCTTTTTTTCTCCCTTAACTTATATAAATCAATTACCTTTGCCCACGTTTTTTAATTTTCAACACAGTTATGTTATGGCAGAGAATAATATAAATCTCTTTAAAGAGTTCCCTCCGGTTTCAACTGCCGATTGGCAGGCTAAAATTGAAGCCGACCTGAAAGGGAAAGATTTCGAAAAAACACTGGTATGGAGAACAAATGAAGGTTTTAATGTTCGTCCGTATTACAGGGAAGAAGATCTTCAAAGTTTAAAGTATCTTAATACTTTACCGGGGCAGTTTCCTTATGTCAGGGGCACCAAAGAAAGCGGCAATGAGTGGCTGATTCGTCAGGATATTGAAGTCAGCTGTTTCAGTGAAGCTAACAAGAAAGCTCTTGAATTATTGAACAAGGGAATCAACTCTCTCGGGTTCATCATCAAAGGTGATGAAGACCTTACTGCTTCTGATCTTGAAAGACTTCTCAATGGTATTGATCTCAACGCATGTGAAGTAAATATTTCACGTTGTCATCACAAGCCTGTAAGCTACAGCCTGCTTGCTCAGTACATAAAAAAGAATTACGGTGAAAATTCAACTGTAAAGGCATCCGTAAAGGTTGACCCTATCGGAAGATTGGTACGTAAAGGCTCTTTGGACATGTCTGAATTTGAAGGTTTGAAAAAACTTATTGAAGAAACGGAAACTTTGAGCAATCTCAAGGTGGTTTCTGTCAATGGTAAATTCCTTCGTGATTCAGGTTCATCTATTGTTCAGGAACTTGGTTTCTCACTTGCTCAGGGCGCAGAATACATGACACGCCTGACTGAAATGGGAGTTGAAGCTTATTACGCAGCATCGAAAATCAAATTCAACTTTGGTGTTGGTGCCAATTATTTCATGGAAATAGCTAAGCTTCGCGCAGCACGCTTGTTATGGGCTAAGATAGTTGAAGCTTACAAGCCTGAATGTAAATGCGGTGATGATTGCGATTGTGAAGGTGAATGTAAAGACGGCATTTGTAATTGTTGTGGTGCAATGGCTATTCATAGCGAAAATACAATCTGGAACAAGACTGTATACGATCCATACGTAAATATGCTCCGCACACAAACAGAAGCTATGAGCGCTGTCCTTGGCGGAACAGATTCATTGACTGTATTGCCTTTCAATGCTATTTATGAAAAACCAACTGATTTTTCTGAAAGGATAGCACGCAATCAACAGTTGCTCTTAAAAGAAGAATCACATTTAGATAAGATAGCAGATCCTGCAGCAGGTTCATATTATATTGAAAACCTTACTAATAATATTGCTGACCTCGCCTGGAAATTATTCCTTGATGTTCAGGAAAAAGGTGGTTTCATAGCTGCATTTAAAGAAGGATTTGTTCAATCCCAGATTGAAGCTACTGCTGCTAAACTTGATTCAGCAATAGCTACCCGCAGGGAAAACCTGCTTGGAACAAATCAGTTTCCAAACTTTACTGAGTATATTCAGAATGAACTTGACGCAGAAATCTTTGCAAGAAAATCATGCAAGTCGGCTGATGCTATAGCTGAACCTTTGAAACGTTATCGCGGGGCACAGGCTTTCGAATCATTGCGTTATGCAACTGACATGTATGCAAAAGATCGCAAACGTCCGCTGGTATTCATGCTTACAATTGGCAATCTGGCAATGAGGAAAGCACGTGCACAGTTTGCTTGCAATTTCTTTGCAGTAGCAGGTTTTGATGTTATTGAAGGCAAAGGGTATTCTGATGTTGAGGAAGGTATTGTTGATGCTGTTGAAGCCGGAGCTTCAATTGTAGTTATCTGTAGTTCAGACGATGAATATGCTGAGTTTGCTCCTCAGGCAGCTGAAAAGCTTATTGATGAAGTCTTTGTGGTTGCAGGAAATCCTGAATGCAAAGCAGAACTTGAAGCTAAGGGCATTAAAAACTTCATACATGTTCGTAGTAACTTGCTTGAAGAATTAACAAGATATCAAAAGGAACTAGGGATTTAATTCAAGAAGATGAAACCAGATTTTAAAAATATAAATATTAAAGAATCAAAAGGCGCTTGCTGCTGTGGAGATTCTTCGAATGAGAAAGCAGGTAAAGAAAATTTATGGATGACTCCTGAGTTGATTCCTGTTAAGCCTGTTTATACTAAGTCAGACCTTGAAGGGATGGAACACCTGAACTATGCAGCCGGTATAGCTCCTTTCCTGCGCGGCCCTTATTCAGGCATGTATGCAATGCAACCATGGACAATACGTCAGTACGCCGGTTTCTCAACTGCTGAAGAGTCAAACGCTTTCTACAGAAGGAATCTTGCTGCAGGGCAAAAAGGTCTTTCAGTTGCATTCGACCTTGCAACACACCGTGGTTACGATTCAGATCATCCACGTGTGGTTGGTGATGTTGGTAAAGCCGGTGTAGCTATCGATTCAATCCTCGATATGAAGATTCTTTTCGATCAGATACCATTGGACAAGATGTCGGTTTCGATGACAATGAACGGTGCTGTGTTGCCGATTCTTGCATTCTATATCGTTACAGGTCTTGAACAGGGAGCAACACTTGAACAACTTTCAGGTACAATACAAAACGATATCCTGAAGGAATTCATGGTACGTAACACCTATATTTATCCTCCTGAATTTTCAATGAAAATCATAGCTGATATTTTTGAATATACAGCGAAGAATATGCCTAAGTTCAATTCAATATCAATTTCAGGCTACCACATGCAGGAAGCAGGGGCAACAGCCGATATTGAAATGGCTTATACTTTGGCCGACGGTCTTGAATATCTGAGAGCAGGAATAGCAGCAGGAATGGACATCGATGCATTTGCACCTCGTCTTTCTTTCTTCTGGGCTATCGGGATGAATCATTTCATGGAAATAGCAAAGATGCGTGCTGCACGTATGATCTGGGCCAAGCTGGTTAAGCAGTTCAATCCTAAGAATCCAAAGTCGATGGCTTTGCGTACACACTCACAAACATCGGGATGGTCGCTTACTGAGCAGGATCCTTTCAACAATGTAGGTCGTACAGCAATTGAAGCTATGGCATCAGCTTTGGGACATACACAATCACTTCATACAAATGCACTTGACGAAGCTATTGCTTTGCCAACCGACTTTTCAGCACGTATAGCACGTAATACTCAGATATACATTCAGCAGGAGACAGAAATCTGTCGTTCTCTCGACCCATGGGCAGGTTCATATTATGTGGAAACGCTTACTAAAGAACTTTACACAAAAGCATGGTCGTTGATTGAAGAAGTTGAAAAACTTGGTGGTATGGCTAAAGCTATTGAAACAGGCGTACCAAAAATGCGTATAGAAGAAGCTGCTGCACGTACACAGGGACGTATTGATTCAAAAAACCAGGTAATTGTAGGGTTAAACAAATATCGTCTTGAAAAAGAAGACCCAATTGATATTCTGGAAGTCGATAATACTGCGGTTAGG
Organism: uncultured Prolixibacteraceae bacterium; assembly: GCA_964465425.1. Classification (GTDB taxonomy): domain Bacteria; phylum Bacteroidota; class Bacteroidia; order Bacteroidales; family Prolixibacteraceae; genus CAYMTR01. The sequence goes on from CAYXJA010000106.1 coordinate 5,576, forward strand.
ATTTCACAGATTGAAAGATTAAAAAACCTTCGTGCCAACAGAAACGAAGAAGAAGTACAGGCAGCTCTTGCAGCAATAACCAAATGTGCGGAAACAAAACAGGGCAACCTTCTTGAATTATCGATAGATGCAGCCAAGAAACGTGCATCATTAGGTGAAATTTCAGATGCCTGCGAAAAAG
>CAYXJA010000107.1:0-5740 GCA_964465425.1 uncultured Prolixibacteraceae bacterium
CAACTTAAAGTTGTAAACAATCTTTATGAAATGGATTATGAAGATCTTATTAATAAGATAGATAGTAATACCAAAATGCTCTTTCTATGTAGCCCGCATAATCCTGGAGGAAGAGTATGGAAAAAAGAAGAACTAGTTAAACTGGGGAATATTTGTCTTGAAAAAAATATCATCATTGTAACTGATGAAATTCATTCTGATCTCATCTTTTCAGGTAATAAGCATATCCCAATATCGTCTGTTTCAGATGAACTTTCAAACATCTGTATAACACTGATGTCTGCCAGTAAAACATTCAATATAGCAGGATTATCGTCATCGTATGTAATTATTCCAAATAAAGAATTAAGATCAAAATTCAATTATTTCATAAATCACAACCATTTTTCAGGTGGTAATATATTTGGATTAACTGCTACTGAAGCTGCTTATTCTCATGGCCATGAATGGCTTCAATCGCTGATAGTATACCTTGAAGAAAACCTAAAAATAGTAACTGAATTCTTCACTGAAAACTTCCCTTCAATTAATATGATGGTTCCTGAAGGATCTTATCTTGTTTGGATTGATTTATCAGGATTAGGGATACCGGTAAAGGATGCGATGAATAAACTAATAGAAAATGGATTAGCGTTAAGTCCCGGATATATATTTGGATCAGGAGGTGAGAATTTTGTAAGACTCAATATGGGATGTCCAAAGACAGTATTAATCAAAGGATTGGAATTGTTTAAAAAGACTTTCAATTAACTTATGTAACCTTATCAGTTAAAATAACAGTTATATTTTTTTGGGATTCAACAACCCCGCTGTCAATTGAATATGTTAATTCTTTATGGTCTATGCATACTATTCTGATAATTCCTTTAACCAAAGAAGATATAATAGGTGCATGGTTTTTTAATATTTCAAAGTTCCCTTTTTCTCCGGGAACCTGAACTAATAATATTTCTCCCGAAAATATTTTTTTATCTGGTGTTATCAGCTCAAGTAACATATTATTCCATTAATTATTTAAAAGAGCCTCTCCTTTTGCAATAGCTTGTTCTATCGTCCCCACAAAATTAAAAGCAGCTTCAGGATATTTATCCACTTCTCCATCAAGAATCATATTAAATCCTTTGATCGTATCCTGTATGTTAACGAATTCACCTTTTATACCTGAGAATTGTTCAGCAACAAAGAACGGTTGAGACAAAAATCTCTGAACCCTTCTTGCCCTGTGAACTACTAACTTATCAGAATCCGACAATTCGTCCATTCCAAGTATTGCAATGATATCTTGTAACTCATTATATCTTTGAAGTAATTGTTTTACTCTTTGGGCACAGTTATAATGCTCTTCTCCAACTATTTCAGGTGAAAGGATTCTAGAACTTGAGTCAAGAGGATCTACTGCAGGATAAATTCCTAATTCAGTAATTTTACGACTCAACACGGTGGTAGCATCAAGATGCGCAAAGGTGGTTGCCGGAGCAGGGTCGGTAAGGTCGTCAGCAGGAACATAAACTGCTTGAACCGAAGTAATTGAACCATGAATAGTAGAAGTAATTCTTTCCTGTAAAATTCCCATTTCACTAGCCAGGGTTGGTTGATAACCAACAGCAGAAGGCATTCTGCCAAGCAATGCAGATACTTCTGATCCTGCCTGAGTAAACCTGAATACGTTATCAATAAATAAAAGAATATCCCGTCCGTCGGATTTGTTATGTCCGTCTCTAAGGCTTTCAGCTACAGCCAGCCCTGATAAAGCAACACGGGCTCTTGCTCCCGGAGGTTCATTCATTTGCCCAAAGACCAGAACAAGCTTTGACTTTTTTAATTTTTCATTATCAACTTTTGAAAGATCCCATCCTCCCTTTTCCATATCTTCACGAAACTCATCTCCATAATCGATAATTTTAGCTTCGATCATTTCTCTGAGCAAATCATTTCCCTCACGGGTTCTTTCGCCAACTCCTGCAAAAACAGATAATCCTGAATGTGCAATAGCTATGTTATTTATTAATTCCTGTATTAAAACTGTTTTGCCTACTCCTGCTCCACCGAAAAGACCTATCTTTCCTCCTTTGGCGTACGGTTCAATCAAATCTATAACTTTAATACCTGTAAACAGAATTTCTGTTTTGGTGCTTAACTCCTCATACAAAGGAGGCTCCCTGTGAATACTGACACCTTCTCCCCTCTCGATAGGATTCAAACCATCAACAGGATTACCGGTCACATCAAGCAATCGGCCAAGTACTTTATCTCCATCGGGCATTCTTATAGATGTTCCCTTTGCTGTTACTTCAATTCCCCTTCTTAATCCATCGGTGGAATCCATAGCAATTGTCCTTACCGTTTTTTCACCTATATGTTGCTGACATTCGAGAACTAATGGATAGCTGCCGGGTCTGTCAATTTCCAAAGCGTCATATATTTCAGGTAAATATCTTTCCTCTTCAAAAATCACATCAACAACCGGTCCTATTACCTGTAATACTTTACCTTTAATTGTCATCTTAATATATTTATATACTCAAATTTAATAATTTATGTTGACAACAGCTATTAAAAATTTACTTTTGCCTCTCCATGAGAATATCTGCAACTTCAAACAATTCCTCTTTAACTTTATTATTAACTGAAATTGCTTCAAGACATTTTTTGGCTTCTTGAAAATAACCTTCAATCTTTTCTCCGGTCATTTCCCTGATCCCTAAATCTTCGTATATCTTAATTACATTTCTGATCTTATCTTCTCTGTTGAATTCTTCAATATTTATCCAATATTCCAGATCCGAGTATTTAACTCCTTTTGCATTATTCAATGCACTTATCAGAAGAAATGTTTTTTTATTAGAAACAATGTCTCCGCCAATGTTCTTGCCAAACTTATCAGTGTCACCAAAACTATCAAGGTAATCATCCTGCAACTGAAAAGCTATTCCGATGTTTAAACCAAACTGAAATAAAGATTCAGTATCTTTTTTAGATGCTCCCCCAATTACTGCCCCAATCTTAAGACTGTTTGCCAAAAGTATTGCTGTTTTCAAACTTATCATGTTAATATAGTCATCAACAGATACATTGGAAGAATTTTCAAAATCCATATCAAATTGCTGTCCTTCACATACTTTCAAAGACGTATCAGTGAAAATCCCAAGCACTTCTTTCAAATTTGATATTTCGCTTTTCAATAAATATTCAGTAGCCAAAAATGACATCGCATCACCTGACAGAATAGCTGCATTTTCAGAAAATTCAATATGTACTGTCTTTTTATTTCTCCTAAGAACAGATTTATCCATAATGTCATCGTGCAGCAAAGTAAAATTGTGGAAAATTTCAATTGCAAGAGCTGCTGGCAAAGATCCTGAAATATCATTACTAAACATCCTGCATGCCATCATTAAAAGGAGAGGCCTAATTCTTTTACCTCCCATATTCAATGAGTATACAACTGGCTCATATAAATTTTCGGGCTCTCTTTGTTTTAAAATCTCTATTTCTTTTTCAAGCCTGTTTGTGAAAATCTCGTTTAGTTCCTTATATATCTCCATATCAAATGTTTTGCATTAAAAATGCTTTAATCTTCAGAATCTCATCTAAAGTAATATTTTCAAAGATTAATACAAAAGATTAAGAAATGTAGTTCCAAGTCTTATATTTAAGAATTCGAATGTTAAATTTGTATAATAAACTATTGAAAGAATGTCAGACCTTATTCTGATTTTTACAATTGCCGGAGCTACAGCTTTATTCTTATATGGCATGAAGCTCATGAGCGAATCTCTTCAGAAAATCTTTGGAGAAAAGCTCAGAGCATCTCTTTCATCAATCCCATCAAACAGAACAAAAGGAGTACTTACAGGAATTTTTATTACTGCCCTTATTCAGTCATCTTCAGCAACAACAGTAATGGTTGTAAGCTTCGTCAATGCTGGTGTTTTACGTCTGGCAGAAGCCATAGGTGTGATAATGGGTGCCAATATAGGAACTACTTTTACAACATGGATTATAGCAATATTAGGTTTTGAGTTTAACATAGCACCTTTTGCCTTCCCACTTATTGGAATTGTAATTCCTCTTATATTCTCAAACAGCAGGAAAGTAAGAAACTGGGGTGAAATGATTTTAGGATTCTCTCTCCTCTTCATTGCTCTTGAAATAGTTAAAGCACATACTCCTGAAATCACGGATTCATGGTTAAAGGATTTTGTACTATATATCAACTCTTTTGGGTACGTTTCTTACTTGATTTATTTTGCTTTAGGTACTTTATTTACAATTATATTCAGATCATCGAATGCTATTTTCGCTGTAATCCTTGTTTTAAGTATAAAAGGATGGTTACCTTTTGCAATGGGTGCTGCTATGATACTGGGAGTAAATGTTGGTACAACTCTATCAGCTATTACTGCAGCCCGTATTGCTAATATAACAGCAAAAAGAGCTGCATTGGTGCATCTTCTGTTCAAACTGTTCGGAGTAGTCTGGATGATACCAATATTCCCGTTTTTCATTAAAGGAATTGCCAATCTGTACATTTTACTCGGAGGCGACGACCCTTTGAATCATGTTTCCGGGATACCTGTTTCCCTGGCATTGTTTCATACTTTATTTAATGTTTTAAATACTGCCATTTTATATAGCTTTTCAAAACAAATAACAAAGGTTGTTACTAAAAGAATACCTGTTGGTACATCTCCTGAAAATGAGTTTAAATTAACCCACATTAAAATGGGTTTGCTTTCTACTCCCGATGCTTCAATTTATCAGGCTAAAAGAGAAACCCTGGTCTTTTCAGAAAATGCCAGAAAAATGTTCAGAAACCTTGAACGTTTGTTAATGGAAAAAAATGATAAGGATTATCAGCATCTTAAAGAAGAAGTACTTGCCAAATATGAATTCTCAAAAAGATATGAGGAAGAAATTGCCAGCTACCTGACAAAGGTGTCGGAAGGACGATTAAGTGAATCAAACTCAATAGGACTCAGATCTTTATACAGGATGATTGATGATATTGAAAGTATTGCTAATTCCTCAATGAATATTTTCAACGCTCTGGAAAGAAAGAGAGCTCAAAAGATTGAATTTCCTGAACTCCTTCACAATAACATCCTGCTAATGTTCAATATGGTTAAGGAAGCCCTGGATATAATGGTTGCAATGCAGACTCATGAAGAACAATTACCTCTGAGTATGGCAAAAGATACTGAGCGTGAAATAAACAATTTTCGCGATATCCTTAAGAGCGAACACCTTAATAACCTTGAAAAGGGTGTTTATAAATATGAAGCCGGAAACATTTACAACGATATAATTTCGCAGTGCGAAAGAATCGGAGATTTTGCATTCAGCATTGATGAATCTTGTAAAAACCTATTCTGATTTAATTGCTCAATTTTGCAATTTCCTTTTCTGTCCAGTCTTCCTTTAACAATTCAATTGCTTTTAAAACTGTTTTGTCAATACTGAAAATTATAGGGTAAAATCCATTATCTCCAATAATATTTCGACAGATATATGCATATAATTGTTTCTCAAGTATTTTCCCTGATTCCTTAAGTTCCTTATCAGTATATTTAACTCCTTTATCTTTTATATGCTTTAAAAACAAGCTGAAAACATTCTTATCTTTTAAAAGAGTCTCTATTTGATCTGCACTTTTCAACGCTTTAAACATTTCCCTGTTTTTATCTGCATAATCAAAAGCATAATAATAAATCAGGTTTTTAGATACTACTGAAGAATA
>CAYXJA010000108.1:0-5735 GCA_964465425.1 uncultured Prolixibacteraceae bacterium
GAAGGAAATGTAACTGAAGTTATTCTTGCTCTTAGTACAACAATGGAAGGAGATACTACAAATTTTTATATTTACAGAAAATTGAAGGATAAGGGTATTAAAGTAACAACTATTGCCCGGGGTGTTTCTGTTGGGGGAGAAATAGAATATACTGATGAGTTGACTTTAGGACGTTCTATTTTAAACAGGCTGAATTACAGTGACACTTTAAATCATTAATTTTAAGGAATGAAAATTGCAGTTGATTTTGACGGTACTATTGTAGAGCATGACTATCCTTATATCGGGAAGGTTAAACCTTTTGCTTTTCAAACTCTTAAAATGCTGCAGGAGAAAGGACATTTGTTAATCTTATGGACATACAGATCAGGTAAACTTCTTGATGAAGCTGTTGAATTCTGTCGCTCTAATGGGATAGTCTTTTATGCAGTAAATGCTGATTATCCGGATCAAATATTTGATTCTGCCAAAAGCAGGAAAATCAATTGTGATTATTATATCGATGATAGAAATATAGGTGGCCTTCCTTCCTGGGGAGAGATTTATAATAAACTACACCCGGGGGAAGATTTCGATACATTACATAAAAAAGACAGTAAAAAATCATTCCGCTTCTTTAGAAATTAAGATGAAACTATCTATAGTAATAGTAAATTATAACGTAAAGCATTTCCTTGAACAATGTCTTCACTCAGTTGAAAAAGCTTGTAAGGATATCGAGACAGAAGTATTTGTTGTGGACAATAATTCTGTTGATGGTTCTACAGGAATGATTATTCAAAAATTTCCAAATGTAAAACTCATTAATAACAAGAAGAATCTGGGCTTTTCGAAGGCAAACAATCAGGCAATGAGAAAGGCTTCGGGAGAATATGTCCTTCTTTTAAATCCTGATACTGTTGTTGAAGAGAACACCTTTGTAAAGGTTTTAGCTTTTATGGATGAACATCCTGATGCAGGAGGACTTGGAGTGAAAATGATTGACGGGAAAGGGAAATTCCTTCCTGAATCGAAAAGAGGTCTACCTACTCCATGGGTAGCATTCTATAAAATATTCGGGTTATCTTCATTATTTCCTAAATCAAAAGTATTTGGGAAATATCACTTGTCATACCTTGATAAGGATGAAATACACGAGATTGATATACTTGCCGGAGCTTTTATGCTAATGAGAAAATCTGTTTTGGATGAAGTAGGATTACTTGATGAAGATTTCTTTATGTATGGAGAAGATATCGATCTCTCATACAGAATTACTAAAGGAGGTTTTAAAAACTATTATTTCCCCGGAACAACTATTATTCATTACAAAGGGGAAAGCACTAAAAAAGGAAGCCTTAATTACGTAAGGATGTTCTATAATGCAATGATAATTTTTGCGCGTAAACATTTTTCAAAGCAATATGCCGGACTATTTTCATTCTTTATTCATCTGGCAATTTTTTTCAGGGCATTTATTGCTTCCGTTTATACTCTTTTTAAACAACTTTGGCTTCCAATACTTGATTTTATATTGATTTTTACCGGATTCTTCTTTTTCCTTCCTTATTGGGAAAATTATAAGTTTGAACCCGGGTATTATCCTCCGGAATTGTTGTTGTTAATAGTTCCTGCTTATATTCTTGTATGGCTGATATCAACCTATTATTCCGGGGGCTATGAGAAGCCGGTTAACCTTCTAAAAATTTACAGGGGAATATTTACTGGTACTATTATAATTCTTATTATTTATTCTCTTTTACCTAACAGCGCGCGTTTCTCCAGGGCAATAATTCTTGCCGGTTCAGGCATAGCTTTAATTTCTTTTTCATTATTGAGGGTATTATTTAGTTTTGTTCTTAAGAAAGACTTTTCATTATCGGCAAGTAAGCCAAAGCGGGTTGCTATTATTGGCAGAAAGAAAGAAAGCGACAGGGTAGGGGAACTTCTTTCTCAGACAGGTATAAATACAAATGTTGTTGGCTTTATTTCTCCTAAAAAGAAAATAAAATCGGACAGGTATATGGGCACAATATATCAGATTTATGATATCGTAAAGATTAATAATATTGAAGAATTGATATTCTGTTCCAAGGATGTGAGTTCAAAAATGGTAATAAAAACGATGCTTGGACTTACCGATTTCAATATTGAATATAAGATTGCGCCTCAAGAAAGCATTTCAATAATAGGCAGTAATTCAATAGATACAGCAGGTGATCTTTATGTTGTCAATGTCAATGCTATCACTAAAGAAAAGAATCTTAGAAATAAGCGATTGCTTGATGTTTTATTAGGATTTTTGTTTATTATCTTTTCGCCGGTAGTTATTTGGTTTATCGACAACAAGAAAGGCTTTATTCCAAATACTTTAAAAGTATTATTCAGAAACTACAGTTGGGTTGGATATCATGATATTAGTTCTGAACTTTATCTTGGACTTCCGGTTATTAAAAAAGGAATTTTATCTACCACTGATGTACTTGATTTCAATGAAGATAAAGTTGAAGCCATTGACAGATTAAATATGCTTTATGCCAGAGACTACAGCCTTTATAAGGATGTTGAAATTATCTATAAAGCATTTTCAAAACTTGGCAAGTAATGAAAACATTATCTGATGGAAATATTAAATTAAGGGCTCTTGAACCAGAAGATTTGGAATTACTATATAAATGGGAAAACGATATTGCTGTATGGAAAGTTAGTAATAATAAAACCCCATTGTCAAAATTCATACTTGCAGGTTATATTAAGTCTTCCGATAAAGACATCTGGGTAAGCAAGGAACTTCGCCTGATGATAGAAAATAAGGAAGGCTATGCTGTTGGAACTATTGAACTTTTTGACTTTGATCCTTACAACTCAAGGGCAGGCATAGGAATTATGATTTATGATACTGAGGAAAGGAGAAAAGGAATAGCATCTTCTGCAATTAATATTATTTCAAAATATGCGTTTGAAGAGATAGGTATATATCAGCTTTATGCTAACATATCCTCTTCAAATATTCCTAGTCTCAATCTTTTTAATAACATTGGATTCGAACACACATGCACAAAGAAACACTGGTTAAGATCTCTTGACAAGTGGGAAGATGAACTAATGTTTCAGAAAGTACTTATGTAATTTCAATTTATATTTAAAGGTTTATCAACTTTGGTCTTTAACAAGGCTAAATTCAATACTTCATTTATTGTATCAACATAATTGAATTTTAATCCTCTAATATAAATTTCCTTGATGTCTTCTATGTCTTTTCTATTTTCTTCCGATATTATTATTTCTTTTATTCCGGCCCTTTTTGCAGCAAGGATTTTTTCTTTTATACCTCCTACAGGAAGTACTTTACCTCTTAATGTTATCTCTCCTGTCATCGCCAGATTCCTCTTTACTTTTCTTTGAGTAAATGAAGAAGCAAGTGAAGTCACCATTGTAACACCTGCTGAAGGACCGTCTTTTGGTATTGCACCTTCCGGAACATGAATGTGTACGTTCCAATTGTTGAATATATCCGGATTTAGTTCCAACTCTTCAGCATGAGCTTTAAGGTATTCAAGAGCAAGCAACGCTGATTCTTTCATTACATCTCCCAGGTTACCGGTTATTGTAAGCTGACCTTTACCCTTGCTCAGGCTTGATTCTACATAAAGTATTTCGCCACCAACAGCCGTCCATGCTAATCCAGTTACTACTCCCGCAAAATCATTGCCCTGATATCTTTCTCTGCTGAATTTAGGTGTTCCAAGATATTCAGAAACATTTTCGGCAGTAATATTGCTATGGTAAGTTTCCTCAAAGGCAATTTTCTTTGCTATTTTCCTGATTAGTTTAGCCAATTGCTTATCTAGCTCTCTTACACCCGATTCTCTGGTGTATTTTTCTATTATGTGCTCCATGGCTAACTTTTCAATAGTAATATGCCCATTTTGAAGCCCGTGGTTTTCAAGTTGCTTTGGTAATAAATGGCGCTTTGCAATTTCAATTTTTTCTTCAACAAGATAACCGCTAACTTCTATAAGTTCCATTCTGTCGCGAAGAGGCTGACTGATCGTATTTAAAGTATTTGCAGTTGCAATAAACATTACCTTTGAAAGGTCATATTCAACTTCTATATAGTTGTCGTGAAATTCTGAATTTTGCTCAGGATCTAATACTTCAAGCAATGCAGATGCAGGATCACCATGAAAGTCGCTCGACACTTTGTCAATCTCATCAAGAATGAATACCGGATTAGAAGTCTTACCCTTTTTTATATTTTGAATAATCCTTCCTGGCATTGCTCCAATATATGTTTTTCTGTGTCCTCTGATTTCTGATTCATCATGAAGACCACCGAGGCTCATTCTTACGTAGCTTCTTCCTAGTGCCCTTGCTATTGACTTGCCCAATGATGTCTTTCCAACTCCCGGAGGGCCGTAGAGACAAATTATTGGCGATTTCATATCGTTCTTCAGCTTAAGTACTGCAAGGTGTTCAAGGATACGGTCCTTAACCAGTTCAAGCCCGTAGTGATCTTCATCAAGAACTTTTGCAGCATTCTTCATGTCAAAATTATCTTCAGAGAATTCATTCCATGGCAAATCAAGCAAGGTTTGAACATATGAAAGTTGAATGGAATATTCTCCCGATGCAGGATTCATTCGCGATAGCTTATCTGTTTCCTTAAGAAATATTTCACCTACCTCTTTTGACCACTTTTTTTGTTCGCTTCTCTTCTTTAATTCTTCAATTTCTTTTTCAGTCGGGTTTCCTCCAAGTTCATCCTGGATGGTCTTCATTTGCTGATGAAGGAAATATTCCCTCTGCTGTTGATCAAGATCATTCTTAACCTTCGACTGTATATCTTTCTTCAATTCAAGCATCTGCAATTCTCTTGCAAGATATGAAATGACTTGTATGCCTCTTTCCATTAAAGTATCCAACGCAAGCAATTCTTGTTTCTCGCTTACTTTTATTTCTGCATTTCCACATATGAAATTGATCAGAAATCTTGGACGTTCAATGTTTTTTATTGCAAAAGCTGCTTCCGCAGGTAAATTTCCGGCATTATTTATCTTTATTGAAATATCTTTCAAGGATTCAATAAGGGCTTCAAATTCAGGTGTTTTTTCTTCTCCATGATCTTCAATAAGCTTGATATACCTTCCTTTATTGTATGGCTCTTCTGTCAGAATCTCCAATAACCTGAATCTTTGTTTGCCTTGAATTAAAACAGTTGTTGAGCCATCAGGCAAATCCAGTATCTTAAGAATTTTAGCTATTGTACCAATTTCGTATAGATCTTCAATACCCGGCTCATTTTTATCAGGATCTTTTTGTGCTAATGTTCCCAGATATGAATCTTTCTTGTAGACTTCTCTTATAAGCTTAAGAGATTTATGGCGTCCAACTGATATCGGTAGTATTACTCCCGGAAACAATACGGAATTCCTTAACGGCAATATTGGCAGAAAAGGTGGTGTGTCTTCGGTTCCCAATTCATCATCACCTCCATCTGATGCAATAGGTACAAAATCAATATCACCATCTTCTAATCCTGTGAAAATTATATTATTGGTATCTTTTATTATTTTATGCGTCATGATATTTTTATTTTTTTCCTTCTGACAATATGTCTTGTTAAGTTAAACAATCTAATAAGCTACTGTGTTTGACAATAGCTGTGCCAAATGCAAAATTTATTTATTTTTTGATTAAAATAAACAGAAGTATTTTTATAAGCCTTTGCGAATCAGGTTTATATATGAATAGTC
>CAYXJA010000109.1:0-4129 GCA_964465425.1 uncultured Prolixibacteraceae bacterium
CCTAACCCGACATTTTCTTATTAGAAATATATCTTATACCAACCCGAACCGAAAAACGTATAACTTTTTTGGTCTTTCGGTAGAACTTGGGAAGAACTTGGGAAGAACTTGGTACGTATTTGGTCCCTTCCCAAAGTGGTATGTGTCCTATACTAAAAATGGTACACAGTTTTTTTTAAATCCAATTCATATTTGTTTATTCATAAAACATACTTTAAAGGGCAAATGATCAAAATCCCTGGTTCCCGATTCAATAAATCCCTGAGAGGAATACCAATTTTTTAGTTTCTTGTTTGAATGAATTAAAGCAATAGAAATATTATCTCCTCCTGATTCTTTTATTTTTGATGTGGCGAAATCCATCAACATGACACCATATCCTTGATTCCTTGATTCCGGTATTACAGATACCTTCTCAATGTAGTAAGTATTAATTTGTTTTGTTGATTTTTCAATTGCAATGCAACCAACTATCTTGTTACCAACTGCCATTGAATACAACTCAATTCCCCTGCTAAACTGGGCTATTAAAGTGGCCTCGTCAATAAACGCATTATTTGTAGGGTTGCTATCCTTTGTAAATCCAAATTCCTTTGCGACAGTGCTATGAGAAATGTTCAGCACTTTTACTATCGCTGATAAATCATTATCGGGTTTGATCTGTGTAAACTCAATCATTTTATTTTTTATTATTTAATTATTGAAAAAAGATGAAGTTGCTTTTAAAATACGAATATTATTCAATCCAAGTGTGTTATTTCTTCTTGTTTTTGAATTCATTAAAGTATTCTTCTATTGAATTGATATATATTTCAAAGGCATCAATTCCTTTTTGTGTAATCTCACATTCAGTCAGCGGATAATTGCCTTTGAACGACTTTTTTATTTCTATGTATTCAGCCTCCTTAAGCTTAGTTAGCTGAAAACTCAGGTTACCCTTTGTGGTTGAAATGTTTTCCAATAAGAAACTAAATTCGGCCGATTTGACATTTATCAATAACGACATTATTGCAAGCCTGACTTGTGAATGTAATATTGGGTCTAAATCCTTAAACATAGTTCTTATTTATTACGGTTTGCATATAAGATATGCCCCGGAATTATAAATCCGACAGCCCAGGCAATTGAATGGATAAGCAATTGTGAATGCAGTGGAAAGAAAGAAGCAACGTATGCTAATATCACAAAGACAATGCCACCGGCAACTATAATTTTGTAGCGAAGTATTCCACCGGTAACAGTAAGTGCTATTGATGTTAACACCATGAAAATCGGCAGTTGCAGCTCAAACGTTATCTTATGAAGTACATTGGCCTGAATTAAATTGATTAGCACCATGCCCGCAAACATTGAAATCCATACATATCGTAATGATATATCAATGTAGGTAATGGCCTTGCTGCTTTTTTTGTATATGTGCCAGATCGTAAAACCTAGTCCAAATAATGCCAGCGCATAGTTTAAATACCCTTTGAATGCAGAAACTAAATGAGTATGAGGTATTTCTTTTAGAATAAACTCAGTAAATTGAGTTATAAAACTAACCCATCCCCAGACGATAAACAGGATTCCATTGTTTTTTAGCTTCTTTTGAGAAATGGTTATCATTTCTTTAAGAACCTGAAGTGATTGATTTTCATTGAAAGGATCAGAATTTTGATTTCCAGTTTCCATATTATTGTTGTTTGAATTTTAAAACAGGTTTGCAATACAAACTTAATTAAGTTTGCAATACAAACCAAATAATTCGATAAATATTTTTTTATAACCAGGACATAGTCCTAACAAAAATGTGCAGCATTTTCAACAGGCGACGTAGTCGTCCAACAGAAAGCGAAGCTTTCCAACCGGCTGCTTGCAGTCGTCCAACTAGGCGAAGCCTTAACAGAGCGCAGCTCCACCAAACATCTTTTCGTCAAAACATGAGTTTCATCGGTGATATTTATTAGGTTTTTTACGGCACTACGATTCTAAATTTGTATTGTAAATGAATTGTGTAATCCGTAAAAAATAATGATATGATAAAAGGCTTTTATAATGTACCGACTCCCAAAAATGAACCAGTAAAATCATATATGCCGGGAAGTGCTGAAAGGAAAGAGCTTAAGGAAATGATCCGAATTATGCGTTCCGAAGAGAAAGACATTCCAATGTTCATTGGTGGCAAAGAGGTGAGAACCGGCGATAAAGTGAGAATATTTCCTCCGCATGATATTCAGCATACATTAGGTTATTATTATCAGGGCGATGAATCACATGTCAGACAGGCAGTTGATGCAGCATTGAAAGCAAAGGAAAAGTGGAACAACATGGAATGGAATCACCGGGCTTCCATATTCCTTAAGGCAGCTGATCTTATTTCAGGTCCTTATCGTTCGAAGATAAATGCTGCTACAATGCTTGGACAATCGAAGAATGCCTATCAGGCAGAAATTGATTCTGCATGTGAGATGGCCGACTTTCTGAGATTTGGGGTGCATTGCATGACAGAGATTTATAAGATGCAACCCGAATCAGCACCGGGAATATGGAACTATAATGAATATCGTCCTCTTGAGGGATTTGTATATACACTTACACCGTTCAACTTTACATCTATAGCAGGGAATCTTCCTGCTGCCCCGGCAATGATGGGCAATGTCGTGATTTGGAAACCTTCGAAAACTGCAGTTTATTCAGCAGCTGTACTGATGGAGATATACAGGGAAGCCGGACTTCCCGATGGCGTTATCAACCTGGTATTTGTATCCGGACCGGTAGCAGCAAAAGTAGTGCTTACTCACCCCGATTTTGCAGGTATTCATTTTACCGGTTCAACCGGAGTATTTCAGGATATTTGGAAAACTATCGGTGAAAACATTCACCGCTATAAATCGTATCCGAGAATAGTAGGAGAAACGGGTGGAAAGGACTTCATTTTTGCTGATCCGACTGCCAATGTGAAGAAGCTGGCAACAGCCTTTGTCAGGGGTGCATTCGAATATCAGGGACAAAAATGTTCAGCTGCATCAAGGGCTTATATACCTCATTCGATTTGGGAAGAGTTCTGGGGCAGGGCTAAATCACAACTTGATGAGATAAAGGTTGGTCCTCCTGAAGATTTTACCAATTTTATGAATGCAGTAATCGATGAAAGTTCTTTTGACAAGCTAAAGGGTTTCATTGATGCAGCAAGGCAGGATAATGATGCAGAAGTAATATACGGAGGAGGCTGTGACAAATCTAAAGGGTATTTTATTGAACCGACAGTTATTCGTGTTACTGATCCTGAATATATAACAATGAAGGAAGAATTATTTGGGCCGGTAATAACAGTCTACGTATATGATGATTCAAAGATTGAAGAGGTACTTGACTCACTCGACAGGGCATCTATATATGCACTTACCGGGGCGATATTTTCAAGCGACAGGTATAATATAGAAAAGTTGTCACACAGGCTTGAAAATGCTGCCGGCAATTTCTATATCAACGATAAACCAACAGGAGCAGTAGTAGGGCAGCAGCCATTTGGAGGAGCAAGAGGATCGGGAACCAACGATAAGGCAGGATCAGTATTTAATTTTTTGCGTTGGGTTTCTATTCGTACTATTAAAGAAACTTTTGTGGCGCCGGAGCATTTTAGTTATCCTAATTTTCTTCCGGACATGGATTAAGAAAGGGAAGATATTTTAAAAGCATAATAAAAACAGTTTACCGACTTGAATAAAGCTGTGCAAAATTATTAGTTTTGTATCTGCTTATGGATTATTATATGCTTTGAATGAAACAGCAGATACTTAGGTTTTTAAATAAGTACAAGATTTATGTTGGCATAATTTTGTTTTTCCTTATTTGGATGCTCTTTTTTGATGAGTTCAACTGGATAAGGGTTAGCAAGGACAAAAGGCGGCTTAAGAACATGAAAAAGGAAGTAATATTTCTGGAAGAGAAAATTGCTACCGATAAAGCTCGTATTACTGCTTTAAAAACCGATACTACAGCGCTTGAAAAATTTGCCCGTGAGAAATACTTCATGAAAAAATCAAACGAAGATATATTTATAATAATTGAAGAAGAATGAAAGTAAACCGGCTGAAAATAACGCTTTTACTTTCTTTCATGCTTTTATTGCAATGCAATTTTCTTT
>CAYXJA010000109.1:4229-5699 GCA_964465425.1 uncultured Prolixibacteraceae bacterium
GCATATTTCTTTACCAATTTTCCACAAATTACTACTGACTGGTTTAGGATTGACCTTGAGCTTGACCTTGGGTTATCGTATGGGATAAACCCTTATAACCAATATACCAATCCAAAGAATATGGCAACCGGTTCAAGCCTGAATGTTATTTTCGGATTGTACCTTGAACAATCGTTTCATGTGACACCGGAAGTCGATTTCTTTGTAAGTGAAGGATTGACACATTATTCAAACGGAGCAACCGGGTGGCCTAATCTGGGATTGAATATACCCTCCCTTAAATTCGGATTCAGACATTATTACCAACAACCTCAATATGTAAACAAAAAGAAGAAGATTGACTTTGACCGTAACTTTCAATTGAATACGTATATAGGTTATGGTTCCAAGAAACTGTTTGCACCAACGCCAACATACAGAGAGTTTTTGATTTCGTCTTCGTTATATTACAGGATAGGATATAAAAGAAGACTTGGATTAGGATTTGAAGTTGCCTATAATGAGTCGAAGCAAGGATTGAGGTATTGGGATCCATATCCACCGGAAGAGCTGATTACTTATGCAGTACATTTTTCACATGAATATCTTATTGAAAGGTTCACCATACTAACCCAGTTGGGACTTTATCTTGGTGAATCACCTTCTGATTATAATATCGATGGCTATTATGTGTATGAGAGATTGGGACTTGGGTATTATGTGTTTGATAATGTCAGGCTTTCTTTATGTCTGAAAGCACATTATATTAAAGCAGAGTTTGTAGAATTCGGATTGGTCTATGATATAAACTTCAAATAGTTTTATTTTATCCTCTTATTATTTTAAAATCCATTTGTTTTATTGCTTAAATTTTATATATTGCTCATTGTAATCACTTTGCGATGGATTTAAACTTGGGCATATTCAAAATAAAGACAAACAATGTTTCGCCGAAGAAGGGGAGGATATTGATTGCAGAACCATTTCTGCCGGGCAGTTATTTCAACCGCTCGATAGTTTTGCTTGTCAATCATGACAAAGAGGGGTCAGTCGGATTTATCCTTAATAAGCCGGTAGACTTTCCGGTAGCCGGGTTTGAAGAGGTATTTCCCGGTCTGAAGAGCAATCTTTATGTTGGCGGGCCGGTTAGTATTGATTCTGTTTATTACATTCATACACTGGGAGAAAGAGTTCCAAACAGTATACATGTATTTGAAAACTTATATTGGGGAGGTGACTTTGATACACTAAAAGACCTTGTTAACTCCGGAGAGGTTGATCCTGCAGAAGTAAGATTTTTCCTTGGATATTCAGGTTGGGATAAAGGTCAGCTTAAAGAAGAATTGGAAGAAGATTCATGGCTTGTTTCTGACATATCGAGTAAGATGGTTATGGAAACGAATGAAGAGCTGTGGATTGAAATGGTCAAGAAGCTTGGGGGTAAATATTCATTATGGGAAAACTATCCTGAGAATCCAAGTATGAATTAAG
>CAYXJA010000110.1:0-2973 GCA_964465425.1 uncultured Prolixibacteraceae bacterium
TTTTCAATAATTGCATCTACATCAATTTTAAACTCCTTCAACTGAGCAGCAACAGCAGTATTCAAGGCAATCATTGCAGAACCGGAGTTTGCAGATGAACCAACTGCACGGAATTCAAACCTGTTACCGGTAAAAGCAAAAGGTGAAGTTCTGTTTCTGTCAGTATTATCGAGAAGAATTTCAGGAATTCTACCTATATCCAATTTGAGTGAAGTCTTAAGCTCCGGAGTCATCTTGCTGTCAGTGACATTGTGTTCAATAAGGTCGAGCATCTTATTAACTTCAGTACCAAGGAACGCCGACATAATAGCAGGAGGCGCTTCGCTTGCTCCCAGGCGATGAGAGTTATTAGCATTCATAATTGATGCCCGAAGAAGATCCTGATGTTTATAAACTGCCATCAAAGTGTTTACGACAAAAGTCAGAAACTGCAAATTGCCTTTTGGATTTTTACCCGGAGAATATAAAATAACACCTGTATCGGTTGACAAAGACCAGTTGTTGTGTTTCCCTGATCCGTTGATTCCTGAGAAAGGTTTTTCATGTAAAAGAACCCTGAAATTATGTTTACGGGCAGTTTTCTCCAGAAGGTCCATAATCATCAGGTTATGATCGTTAGCCAGATTACATTCCTCATAAATAGGAGCTAACTCAAACTGATTAGGAGCAACCTCGTTATGTCGTGTTTTAAGTGGAATACCTAATTTATATGCTTCATTTTCTACATCACGCATGAAATTACCAACACGTTCAGGAATAGAACCGAAGTAATGGTCTTCGAGCTGCTGATCTTTGGCAGAAGAGTGACCCATCAGAGTACGTCCGGTGAGAGCTAAATCAGGTCTTGCCTGAAATAATGCATCGTCAATAAGGAAATATTCCTGTTCCCAGCCAAGGTTAGCAATAACCTTAGAAACATTTTTATCAAAATACTGGCATACTTCTACTGCAGCTTTATCTACTGCATTTAAAGCTTTCAGGAGGGGAGCCTTATAATCAAGAGCTTCTCCTGTGTAAGAAATAAAAATAGTAGGGATGCAAAGGGTTGTTCCTACAATAAATGCCGGAGAAGAAACGTCCCATGCTGTATATCCCCTGGCTTCGAAAGTTTGTCTTATACCACCACTGGGGAAAGAAGAAGCATCAGGTTCCTGCTGAGCGAGCAACTTGCCGGAAAAACCTTCAACTACACCACCTGTATCATTAAGATCAATGAATGCATCATGTTTTTCTGCAGTACTGTCAGTCAAAGGCTGAAACCAGTGGCTATAGTGAGTAGCTCCATTTTCAATAGCCCAGGATTTCATTCCCGCGGCAACGCCATCAGCAAGTTTTCGATCAATGGTTGTTCCGTTATCGATAGCATCAGCAACAGCTTTAAAAGCATCTTTAGACAAGTATTTCTTCATTTTCTCCCTGTCAAATACCAACATTCCATAATAGTCGGATGTAAGTGGAGAAACTTTATTTACTTCCAGAGGTTTTCTGTCAAGTAATTTTTCAAAAGCAATCAAACGAAAAGTAGCCATATAAATATATTTTAATATTTAGATAATTATCAACATAGATTTAACGAATCCAAATAACAGGTAGGGTGTATTTAATTTTTATAGAATCAAAAGTACTATTTTTAAAATTAGATGCTATTTTTTGGGGGGTATTTTTATTTTTTTAATGTATTTTTTAATATTATTCAACATTTACAGCATCATCAACATTATTACCCCCTATTTTTTGCATTATTTTAGATTTTTATGATTTTCCAATATGTACTTTAAACAAATACAATCTGAAACATTGAAATTTTCAATCTCACACATAGCAAATAGAGACCAAAGAGCCACCTGAATGCCACCAAATATCAAAATAATTTAAAATTATGGTATCCGGAGGCTCTTTGGTGGCTATCTGCCACGAGTTTGGTAAGGTCCAAGAAAGGGTTGTTAATAAATGAATTTCAGATATATTGAATATTTTAATATTTTTGATAAAAATCTACTAAAAAGCTTAAACTATTGGAAAACCTAAAATGAAGAAATTTCTCCTTTCAACATCATTACTCTTTTTAATATTGATAGCTTATGGGGGAGAAAAAGAAGATTTATCGCGAAGAATAGAAATCTTAATCGACAGTCTTGACCCTTCTCTTCCTGTAATTGAACCAATATTTGAAGAATTCATCAGTGATGTATCAATTTGCAAAGGCCCCGGTCATACATATTATCTTACAGGAACAACAGGCGACAAAGAAGGTATTAATAAAGGAATTAAAGTTTGGGCTTCCAGAGATTTAAAGAACTGGAATCTGATTGGCAATAATGGATTTGTATGGACCTTTGATGATGATGGGAATTCATGGCAGAAAGGAATTTTTGATTCATACGGCACAAAAAAAAGAGCGATAATAGCTCCAAAGATTCATTTTCTAAAAAATAACTTCTGGATTACTTACACAGTGTCCAATTCAAATAAATCAGGAATTCTAAAAAGTACTTCCGGTAGTCCTGAAGGGCCATACGCTGATATCAGTGGAAAAGAACCCCTGGTTAATGGTATTAATCCTTCTCTTTTTATCGATGCAGACAGCTCGGTTTATTTTACATGGGATAATGGGAAAATCATTAAAATGAAAGACGATCTAAGTGGTTTTGCCAATCCTCAAGTAAATATTCTGACCGATATAGAAGGAAATTCAATTGGTGATTTTGGAATATATCTCACTTATATTGATGGTTTATATATGATTATAGGTTCTCAATGGAACAGCAATAATTCAAATTGCTCCCCGGGAGCTTTTTCAAAAGAAAACCATGAACAGTTAATTGATTCACGTTTTGATTGTGTAATAGCAACATCTGAAAACCTGATGGGACCATATACTCAGGCTTATATATCTATTCCTCACGGAGGAGGGAATATGATATTTGAAGATTTTGAGAAAAAATTATGGGCAACATTCTTTTGCAACAAAGA
>CAYXJA010000110.1:3073-5698 GCA_964465425.1 uncultured Prolixibacteraceae bacterium
ACGAACCAGCAATATGGAGCCGGAATTCATATTCTTGGAGGAGGAGAAACAATAAGACTATTGAACTGTAAAATAGAAGAGAATAAAGCGGATCAGGATGGTGGAGGGATGTATGCTTCCATCGGGGCCGCGCCGTTAATAATAAATTGCTCTTTTAAAAAGAATGTTTCCAAAAATAATGGAGGGGCAATTGCTGTTAACTGCAATTCAACAAACGGATATTATACAAGGTTATATAACTGTATTATAGACAATAACACATCCTACGGAGATGGCGGGGCAATTTATTTTGACAGTAATCAAAAGAATACCGGCTTATTGAAAATTGTTAATTCAGTCATCTCAAATAATTTCACTCAACAAGATTACGGAACTATTGCACTTGACAGAAGTGCTAATTTGTTAATACTGAACAGTGTTGTATGTTATAACGAAGGGCCGTCAAATTCTACCGTTATATCGAAATTAGGACGTATACCTTCATATAGCAGGCTTGTTAATAGTATTTTCTGTTCAAACAAAGGGGGTAGTCTTTTCAACATTGAAGGAGAAGCATCATATGAAAAGAAGGGAGCTCTTTCAGCACAGACCAAGATTTGGACAAGCATAAACAATTGTGTATTCTGGGAAAACGAAGTCAATTCAATCGTAAAAAGGAATTTTGACAATAAAGAATGGGTTAATCCCAATGATATTAATTCCTCATTATTAGGTGAAAAAAATGAAACATTCAACCCGGAATTTGTTGATCCAATAAAAGGAGATTATCATATAAAACCTGTTTCCAGGTGTAAAAATAAAGGGACTTCAAAATATTGTTTTGAGCTGGATATAGACGGGAACTCAAGGACAGGAAGCCGGGACAATGAATCTGTTTCAATAGATATAGGTATTGATGAGATAAAGTGATTAACCTCTCAGAGCTTCAGCACCCGATGTAATCTCAACAATTTCGTTGGTAATAGCAGCCTGTCGGGCGTTATTGTATTCAGTTGTAAGCTTATCAATCAATTCATTTGCATTTTCAGTAGCCTTATGCATCGCAACCATTCTGGCACCTTGTTCAGCAGCATTGGAATCGATAAGCATTCTATATAATTGCATTTTAAGAGCCTGAGGAACAATTGACTCCATTATTTCATCACGAGATGGTTCAAAAATAAAATCGTTTAAGACAATATCAGTTCCTTTGTCGGGAGGCAAAACAACCGGTAGAAATTGCACAGCCGTTAAGGTTTGAATTGCTGCAGCTTTGAATTTATTATAAACAATGTCAATTCGCTGGAACTTATTTTCAAGGAAATAGCTAATCAATATTTCTGCTAATTCTGAAACTTTTTCTGAATTAATATTATTCAGTAGTTCGTTGGCTTCTCCAATAACTTCAATACCTCGTGATGTAAGTCCTTTTTCAGCTTGCTTCCCAACTGTTATAAAATTAACATTGCCTGATCTGAATTGAAGGTCATAATTTTCAAAAGCATGAATAATAGAATATTTGGTTACATTTGAATTGAAAGCTCCGCATAATCCTCTGTTTGAACCGATAACAATAATCAGTACATCTTTTATTTCAGGTTGATTAAAGTATCTGCTTTTAAATTCAACTCCTCCATGTCCTAATGCTTCAATTATTTCCTGAAGCTTCTTGTCATAAGGAATAACTTTAAGAATCTGGTCCTGAGCTTTCTTAAGCTTAGAAGCAGAAACCATTTTCATAGCATTGGTAACTTGCCTGGTATTCTTAATAGATGTTATTCTATTCCTTATTTCCTTTAGTTGAGCCATTTACAATTTAAATTTTACAGATATCTCAGCAGCTGCTTTTTTAAGAGTATTTTTTGTATCATCAGACAGGTTTCCTGATTTTAAATCAGTAAGAACTTCGGGATGATTAAGTTCAAGGTAATCAATGAAGTCCTTTTCAAAGGAGTTGATGTTATTCAACGGAACATCGCTCAACAAATCTTCGACCCCACAGAAAATAATAGCAATCTGATGTTCAATCTTCATTGGTTTATAATGTCCCTGCTTTAAAATTTCGGCATTTCGGGCTCCTTTGGAAAGCACTTTCTTAGTAGCGGCATCTAGTTCTGATCCGAATTTAGAGAAAGCCTCAAGTTCACGGAACTGAGCCTGGTCGAACTTTAAAGTTCCGGCGATTTTCTTCATTGCCTTAGTCTGAGCATGTCCTCCAACACGAGAAACAGAAATACCAACATTAATTGCAGGTTTAATACCAGAGTTAAACAAGTGAGATTCGAGGAAAATCTGACCGTCAGTAATAGAAATAACGTTAGTAGGGATATAAGCTGCAACATCGCCTGCCTGAGTTTCAATAACAGGCATAGCAGTAAGAGATCCTCCTCCCTTAACTTTCCCTTTAAGACATTCGGGTATATCGTTCATTCTGGAAGCTATTTCATCAGATTCAATAATCTTAGCTGCTCTTTCAAGTAATCTTGAATGAAGATAAAACACATCACCAGGATAGGCTTCCCTGCCCGGTGGTCTTCTTAAGAGAAGTGAAACTTCACGATAAGAAACAGCTTGTTTGGATAAATCGTCATAAACAATCAAAGCGTGACGACCTGTATCGCGGAAAAATTCACCAATAGCTGCTCC
>CAYXJA010000111.1:0-5605 GCA_964465425.1 uncultured Prolixibacteraceae bacterium
TATCGGCAAAGGATTTGTTAGCTTGTCTTAGCTATAATTCAGAAATATCAAAAGAGGCTACACGTCTTTACATATATGCTTCAATGAATTCAGACCTTGACACCAGGGTAATGAAGTTTAACGGGATGAAACAACAGTTGGAACAATTGTTTACAGAATTCGGATCAAAAGCTTCATTCATTGAACCTGAAATATTAAGTGCGGGTTGGGAAAAGATAGACGGGTTTATAAAGAGCGAGCCCAAACTATCGGTTTACAGGATGTATCTTGAAAATTTGTTCAGGCAACAGAAGCACACCCTAAGCGAAGCTGAAGAAAAAATAATGGCTTTATCTTCAATGGTAACAGGAGTATCACAGGATGTATATGGTACTTTTTCAAATGCAGAGATGCCGGGAGCAGAAGTAACGTTGACAAATGGTGAAAAAGTTGTTCTCAACAGTGCAGGATATGAAAAATACAGAGCTGTGCCGAACAGGGAAGACAGAAAGCTCGTTTTCGAAGGCTATTGGAACAACTACAAGAAATTTGAAGGCACATTCGGAGAAACGCTGTATGGCAATGTTAAGAGTCACATGTTCAGAGCTAAGGCAAGAAATTATGATTCTTCACTGGAAGCTGCGTTATATCCAAACAATATTCCTGTAGAAGTATATCATTCGTTAGTATCCAACGTAAATAAAAACCTTTCAGCGTTCCATCGTTATTTAAAGATAAAAAAGAGAATGATGGGAGTTGACACTTTAAGATATCTTGACATGTATGCTCCTGTAGTAAAAGGAGTTGACATGAAATACAACTATGACGAAGCTGAAAAGGTAGTACTTGAAGCCTTAGCCCCGCTGGGCAAAGAATATGTTTCAACAGTAAAAAAAGCATTTGACAACAGATGGATAGATGTATATCCTAATCCGGGGAAACGCTCAGGAGCTTATTCAAATGGGGCAGACTATGACGGGCATCCTTATATTCTTTTGAATTACAACGATCTGTATGATAACGTAAGCACCCTTGCTCACGAGCTTGGCCATACAATGCAAAGCTATTTTTCAAATAAAACACAGCCATATCCATTATCCGACTATACAATCTTTGTTGCTGAAGTAGCTTCAACTTTCAATGAAGTACTTTTATTCAATTATATGCTTGACAGAGTTAAGGATGATGATATGAAGCTTTCATTGTTAATGGACTGGCTTGATGGATTCAAGGGGACATTATTCCGTCAGACACAATTTGCGGAATTTGAACTTAAGATTCATCAGGAAGCTGAAGCAGGAAGGCCATTGACAGGTGAAACACTCTCGAAATTATATTCTGACATTGTTAAAGCATATTACGGACACAACGAAGGTGTATGTTATATTGATGACTATGTAAGTATGGAATGGGCTTTCATTCCTCATTTCTATTATAACTTCTATGTATATCAGTATAGTACTTCATTTACAGCTTCAATTAGCCTTGCCGAAAAGGTATTGAACAAAGAGCCGGGAGCACTTGATAAATACATTAATTTCCTTTCATCAGGATGTTCAGATTATTCAATAGAACTGCTTAAGAAAGCAGGTGTTGACATGACTAGCAGCGAGCCTTTTGATAAGACAATCGTTGCTATGAACAAAGTGATGGATGAAATTGAAAAAATACTTGATAAGAAAAACAAATAGACTTTTTCATCAACAATAACAATGTTGATGAAAATTTGAGTAATATTAATGTCTGAAATTTTAACAGATTTTTTATTTAAAAGTAAAATGGAAGACATTGAAAATGTAGGGTTTAACAACGAGAAGTACCTTGAGGAGCAAACAGCTTCTATCCTTGAAAGAGTAAATAGATTTAATGATAAGTTGTATATAGAATTTGGAGGCAAGCTTCTATACGATTATCATGCTGCCAGGGTACTTCCCGGTTTTGACCCAAATGTAAAAATGCGTCTCCTTCAGTTATTGAAAGATAAGGTTGACGTAATATTATGCATTCATGCGGGTGATATTGAGAGGAATAAGATAAGAGCTGATTTCGGGATTACCTATGATGCCGACGCTTTAAAAACGATTGACGACTTTAGAAGCTGGGGTATCAATATTACAGCAGTAGTTATAACAAGATATCAGAACCAGCCTGCTGCTACAGCATTTAAGAACAAGCTGGAACACAGGGGTGTTAATGTTTATCTCCATTACCCGACACAAGGTTATCCGACCGATGTAGATCTTATTGTAAGCGATAAGGGATACGGGGCTAATGAATATATTAAAACAACCAAGCCTATTGTAGTTGTTACTGCTCCGGGTCCCGGAAGCGGTAAACTTGCAACCTGTCTTTGCAATTTATATCATGAATATAAGAATGGCATTAAGGCTGGATATGCAAAGTTTGAAACATTTCCTATCTGGGATTTACCTTTGGATCATAAGGTTAATATTGCCTACGAAGCAGCAACCGTTGATCTCAGGGATGTTGTAATGATTGATGAACATCACCTTAAAGCATATAATAAAAAAGTAGTCAACTACAACCGTGACATAGAAGCTTTCAACCTGTTAAAGAGGATATTGGAAAAGATCACAGGGGGAAAATCAATGTACCAGTCGCCCACAGACATGGGAGTTAACAGAGCCAGTGCAGGAATAGTTAATGATAAAATAATTTCAGAAGCCTCGCATCAGGAAATTGTTCGTCGTTATTTGAAATGTGCTGTTGAATATGCAATGGGATTAGTCGACAAAGACACACTTAACCTTGCCAAAGAAATTATGGAAAAGGTTGGTGCAAAGGTAGAAGACAGAGAAGTTGTAATTCCGGCAAGGGAAGCCGCACAAAATGCAGAAGAAACAGGTAAAGGGAATGCAGGTTTATATTGCGGATCAGCAATTAAATTGCATGATGGCACAATAATCACAGGAAAAAATTCTGAATTACTTCATTCATCTTCAAGCCTCATTTTAAATGCAACCAAGCATTTAGCAGGTTTGCCCGACAGCATGTATTTGATTCCCAAAAACATTATTGATTCTGTTTCACATTTAAAACATGATATATTAAAAGGGAGGATGGTCAGCCTAGATGTTGAAGAAACATTGATAGTACTGGCGATAAGTGCCCTTTCAAATCCAGCCGCACAAATGGCACTGGAAAATCTTGAAGGCCTCAGGGGTTGTGAAGTTCACACTACACATATTCCAACTCCGGGAGATGAAGCAGGATTCAGAAAGCTTATGGTTAATATAACCTGTGATCCTGAATTCTCAAGCAAAAGACTTTTTATCAGTGACTGACAATTAAATTTTAAAATTTATACCGGCTTAAAAAAGATTAAGGGAAATAGAAATATTCATTATTTTTGATAAAAAAATAATATGAAACATAAATTATTTCCCTTAATTGTTTTTTGTATTTTATCACTGACAATGCCATCCTGCAAGCAGATATGGTTATCGCAAAGTACTGTGATAAAAGGAAAAGCAGATAACAAACTCAAGGATAGCATAAAAGCATATCAAAAGGATCTTACCAGGCAAGAAGCTGAAGAGATACTCTCTAAGAATTTAAAACAAACCATAATTGGAACTATTGATCCTGAAATCACAAACGATCTTCAGGTCAACGATGGATATATAATACTATTCAATGATAGTATAAGTCAATATTGGTCAGAGAAGATAGTTTATAAACGGGAACACTTCAGTAACATGACAGTTGAAGACTTCAATATAAAAAAGCATGTTACAAGAATCGCATACGATGATATCGAATCAGTAAAGATTATAAAAGGTAAGAGGGCTGACAGATATGATTTTACAAGTCGCAGGAATTATCCCAATGCATATTTCGGCAATATATTTTCCTATGAAAAAATAAATGAAGAAAATCCTTCAGACATAGCTGTAATAGCAAGCATGCTTTTACTTTTTAAAAACCTAAAAGAATGAATACTGACAGAAGGAATTTTATTAAGACCTCAGGCATAATCTCATTAGCCGGCATACTTAGTACAGGAAAATTATCAGCTTCACCTCTAATCAATAGTAAATCATCAGGCAAGGGATTGTCATTAAGTTTCAGTTCTTATGACCTTCAGCTAAGACATACATTTACTCTTGCGAACAGTTCCCGGAAAAACACTCCGGCAATGTTAGTTCGCATTGAAAAAGATGGATATAAAGGATTTGGAGAAGCTTCAATGCCTCCATATCTGGGGGAAAGTGTTGAAACTGCAACTAAATTTCTTTCATCTTTAAATTTAAGCCAGTTTAATGATCCTTTTAAGATTGACGAGATATTGGAATATGTTGATTCAGTAATGCCGGGCAATACAGCAGCAAAAGCTTCAGTAGACATTGCCTTACATGATCTGACCGGTAAAATTATGAAGCAGCCCTGGTATAAAATTTGGGGTTACGATCCTGCTGACACGCCTTCTACATGTTTCACCATAGGAATTGATACACCTGAAGTAATAAAGACTAAAGTATCAGAAGCTTCACCTTTTAATATTTTAAAAGTAAAACTAGGCAGAGATAACGACAAAGAAATAATAGAAACAATAAGATCGGTTAGCGATAAACCTATATATGTTGATGTAAATCAGGGGTGGACTAACAAAGAGAAAGCTCTGGAGATGATTTGGTGGCTGAAAGAAAAGGGAATAGTTCTGGTAGAACAGCCAATGCCTAAAACATCTGTTGATGATATGGCCTGGTTGACACAAAACAGTCCTTTGCCAACAATTGGCGATGAATCAGTTCAAAGATTACCGGATGTATTGAAAGCACATGGAGTTTACCATGGTATAAACATTAAACTGATGAAATGCACAGGAATGAGAGAAGGTCACAGGATGCTTGAGCTTGCCCGTTCACTAGGGATGAAAGTTATGGTTGGCTGTATGACAGAGACTTCATGTGCTGTTTCAGCAGCAGCGCAGCTTTCACCCAAAGTTGACTGGGCAGATCTTGACGGAAATTTGTTAATTACTAACGATCCATTTACAGGTATGAAAATAATAAACGGCAAAATAACGTTAAATGATAATCCGGGTATAGGAATAAGAGAAGTGAAAGTATTATGAAACAAATGGTCGTTTTGACTGGTGCCGGCATGAGTCAGGAAAGCGGAATTCGTACTTTTCGCGATTCAGGTGGTTTGTGGGAAGAACATAACATTATGGATGTCGCATCACCGGAAGGATGGAGAAGGAATCCGGAACTGGTATTAAAATTTTATAATGACAGGCGAAAACAATTACTTGAATGTCAGCCAAACCCGGGGCATATTGGATTAGCTGAACTGGAAAAAAAGATAAATATCAATATAATTACACAAAACGTTGATGATCTTCATGAAAGAGCGGGTAGCACGAAAGTATTGCATCTGCATGGAGAATTGAAAAAAGCAAGAAGTTCAGCAGACCCAAATTTAATTTATGAAATTGAAGGATGGGAATTAAAAATTGGAGATAAATGTAAAAAGGGAAGCCAACTGAGGCCACATATAGTTTGGTTTGGAGAAGCAGTACCCGAAATCAACAATGCAATTCCTATTGTTCAGAATGCTGATATAATGGCAATAATTGGCACTTCACTTCAGGTATATCCGG
>CAYXJA010000112.1:0-3470 GCA_964465425.1 uncultured Prolixibacteraceae bacterium
AGATAATCATCTTTTCCTGTTGTTTCCCATAACTCAGCGGCAGCCCATAATCTGTCATCTTCATCAGAAGAATGATAACCTCCTGTTCTGAATCCTCTTTGAGAAAATTTATGATCAGCTCTGTTTTTTTGTAAGTAATTATAACTTAAAATGGCAGCATCAAGACATTTCTTTGAATAAGCTTTATTATAGGGTTTGAAATAACGGGCTGCTTGAGCCATTACAGCAACAAAATCAGCTGTTGCGCTTGAACTCCATTCAGTAAGAAATCTCTTTTCCTTGTCATCTTCAGGCATAATAAATCCCTCAAAATTAGTTCTG
This sequence comes from uncultured Prolixibacteraceae bacterium, assembly GCA_964465425.1. GTDB lineage: Bacteria > Bacteroidota > Bacteroidia > Bacteroidales > Prolixibacteraceae > CAYMTR01. The sequence continues at coordinate 322 of CAYXJA010000112.1, forward strand.
GTCAACTTATGACTAATTCTTCCTGAGCCATCGGAATAAGCCATTTTAAGAAACCAATCCGTTTCCCACTTCAATTCTTTTAAATAATCCGGATATCCAGGGGCAGTTTCTGGTATATTCAAATTCAGATTTTTCAATTTATCATTAAACTGCTCCCATGCAACGAACATCATTCCTGCTGTTATTCCAGCATTCACAATATATTTACCATGGTCACCGGCATCGTGCCAGCCACCTGTTCCATCAATTCTTTTATTTGGAATACCAATTGAATCGAGCCATCCATCTTCAAGATGGCAAGCATTATGCGAATAGAATATTCCATTATGAGTCCCTTCAACAGCCATTCCACATCTCCACATATAAAACGCTCTCATAGATGTAGTAAAAGCTGAATTAAAGATATTTTCAGAAATTTGAAAACTGCAGGATTGAATACTATCCGATAATTTTAGATAATATGTCCCTTCTTTAGAAACTTTAGAAAAATCAGCATACCTAACAGTACGATTAACATCTTTTTGATAGACTGTATCAGATGTTGCAGCTTCAAGGACCAATTCTCCGCTTGTCAATTCATATACTTTGAATGAATTATACTTTGAAGAAACAGTAGCTATTTTGATATCATCGGGTAAATAACCCAAGGAATTTAATGCAATATCAGCAGCTTTTGAAAAAAAAGTTGATAATATTAAAATAACAAAAAGAAAATGCGTAATAAATTGTTTCATGACTATTCTATTTTAATGAATTTTAGCTATTTACATAAATATAGTTTGTAGAATAATACTCAGATAATATTAAATATTTAATATGCTCTTTTATTTTTTAACAGATAATCTTAGCATAAGAACGTCATGTGAAGGGATCTTAGCTTTTAAAGAACTTTTGGTATTTCCTAAATTTCTTTTTGCCCAAACATCAAGTATTTCATAAGTCACTTCCTTAAAACTTGTTTTTCTTTTTGCAAAATCATCGATAATTTCCTTTTCTGCCCAATTATATTCTAAGTTTTTCTCAACTCCATCACGATTCAGGAAACATACAGCCCAATCTCCATCACTAAGTGGTTTATACCAAATTTCAAGACTATCAATTCTAGATTCCTTAAATCCTTGAATTCCCAATTTATCTTGATTAATTGCAATAGCCTCACTGTTGGTTAAAATTGAAATTACTTCATCAGATGCACTTTGAATACTTGTCCCTGCAATTAATGGAGCAGCTAACATACACCACATGGAAAAATGTGCCTTGCTTTCATTAATGGTTAAGTCATTTCCGACTTCCATCATATCAGGATCATTCCAGTGACCTGGTCCTGCATATTCCCTTAAACCTTCCTGCATATCCAAAATATTAAGAACACCCCAAGATGACCACGTGCCATGATTCCATTCTCCATAAAAATCATCATAAATATCACCAGTTGTTCTCCACATATGCCCGATGTCTTTAGCCCATTTCCATGGTTTATTGTCACCCCATTCACACATGCTGAAAAGAATAGGTCTACCAGCTTTATATAAAGCATCTCTCATGGTTAAATATGCTCCTTCAGCTTTTAAACCTTCAGTATTGCACCAATCATATTTTAAATAGTCAACACCCCATTCAGCATATTTCATAGCATCCTGATATTCATAACCTCTGCTACCAGGCCTTCCTCCGCAAGTTTTCCATCCGGCATCAGAATATATACCAAACTTTAAACCCAATGAATGAACGTAATCGGCTAAAGCTTTTATTCCTGAAGGAAACTTAACAGGATCAGCAGTTATAAAACCAAGACTATCCCTTTCTCCATGCCAGCAATCATCAATAACAACATATTCATAACCAGCATCTTTTAATCCCCTGTCCACCATTGCTTTTGCTACTTCTTTAACAAGTGTTTCGTTAATATCGCAAGCATAAATATTCCAACTATTCCATCCCATAGGAGGGGTTTCAGCTAAACCACTAAACTTTTGAGCAGATAGCACCAACGTCGTGGTTAATGCAACTAATAATAAAAAAAATCTTTTCATTTTATATAAATATTTAGATTACCAATTATCTGTCCTGAATGGTTCCGCAGGCAATCCTGAGGAATTATATAAGTTTATTTCTCCCGGATTATCAGCCCATAAGAATCTGACGGACTCAATTTTTTCTACTTCATCAGAATACACTACTACAGAATTGTTAGAACTAAAAGATGCTTTTGCAAAATGGAATACTTTATCTTTCCCGGCAACTGAGAAACCATTTATATATCCATATTTATTTGTGCTTTTCAATCCTGATCCAACTTCACTGAAAGTTATTAAAGCCCGGTTACCTTCAAACCTTGCATCAGACATTCTCGGTCCGTGAGCAATTATCATTTTACCAAATATGTCTCTTAAAACATTTAAAGCTAATCTTTCACCAACATCTACTTTATTCCTTGGATGAATATCATTGGGGTCACCAATATCAATAATACATGCCATACCTGTATTAGGTAATTCTAATGCTTTAAGTTGAGCTTCCCTTAAGAAAGGCCAAATATCATTGTTCTGTGCTGACTGAGATTCTCCTCTATAATTAGCTAACTGTACTTGATTGAAATACAGATTCTCATTTTTCCATTTTCGTCTCCAGTCAAGTATCATTGATTTTAATTGTTTATCATAGCGCAACGCCTGATTAACACCATCAGCGTTAGATTCACCTTGATACCATATAACCCCTTTTATTCCAAAATTTATAAGTGGATTAATCATCCCATTATATAATAGTGTTGGGAATTGATTTGGTTGCAAAGCGGATTCAGATAAAACCATTGGATTAGGTGGTGTAGGAAGCGGATCTTTTTTGATTTTCCATTTACCTGAAAGATCTATAATATTTGTTCCGTCTGAGATATTTAAATTTGACTTTAAACCGTATATGCCACCACCCCCAGTATAATCTTCTACTCTTAAGACTAATGTATTAACGCCATATTTAAGAACATTAACGGGTATTTCGTATTTACGGGGAAAATTATATCTATTAAAAGTTTCGCCCACTCTTTTTCCATTAATCCACGTAATATCTGTGTCATCAATCATACAAAGAGAGATTACAGATTTATTTATATCAAAGTTTTTGGGAATTTCAAAAGAATACCTATACCA
>CAYXJA010000112.1:3570-5536 GCA_964465425.1 uncultured Prolixibacteraceae bacterium
GTATGAAGCTTACGACCAAAGAAATAACCTACTGCAGAAAAATCAGCAGACGTACTAGGATTACATTCTTCCCATTGAGTTTTTCCAGTATCATCTAAAGGAACTACAGCTACATTCTTTTGAACCTGAAATAATCGAATATTTTTAAAATTTGATTTCTTAACTTCATAATCTCCGTTTTCCGCTTGCTTTAATGGCCACTCCATATTTGATTGACCTGAACAAACCCAAACATCACCAACCATGACATTGTTGAGCGTAATTGTATTATTACCTTCTATAACTAAATCAAAAGGTCCTCCTGCTTCACCAGTTGGTATTTTAACAATCCATTGTCCGGTTTTATCAGCCTTCGTTTTAATTATCGTTCCTCTGAAACTAACTGAAATCTTTTCGAAACTACTTGCCGTTCCCCATACACTTGTACTAATACCCCTCTGAATTACCATATTAGAACTTAAAATATTTGGCAGTTTGATTTGCCCTGAAACCATGTTGACACTTAATAAAAAACAAATCATCAGGAAAATAGTTATCAGAAATTTTGCTTTTTTAATTTTTTTCATAGCTTTCAATTATGGTTTTTTCAACAAACATTAATATCCTTTTTTCAAATTAAATTATTCAATACTTTTAAAATAAAATTGCAAAAGTGGATCAATTCTAACTTTACTTATGAAAAAAAAAATATCTTTTTTATTACAATATTGAGGTGCAAATATTACAACTGTTTTTTACTGCACCTGGTTAAAATATTACTTTTCATTTCTTTTTTAAAGATAAAAAAATAAAACTATCAATATATTTTTTTAATTGCCAGTTTACTTTTGTCCCCCTAATTGAATACAAATAAGAAAGCCACTAAGAAATAATAATCTTAATGGCCTTTATATAAGTAATATCGTATCCTAATTTAAAAAATTGCTTAAAATTATAAAAGTATTAATCTATTAATCAGCTATTAATCAAGTAAATTTAAAACGGCAAGTGTAAGACCTTTTATTTCTGCAAGATTTTTCATTCTTCCATATAAACTGTATCCGGGATAATTATCTTTACCTATATCATCTAGCATTTGATGACCATGATCGGGTCTTACCGGGAGAACAAATAGTTCGCATGATGAAGCTTCCCTCTTTTTACCTTCCGATACGAGAATTTTTACCAAATCAATCATGTCAACATCACCTTCAAAAAATGTCTCCTCTTGAAAATTAAGGTTATTATCTCTTACTACATTTCTTAAGTGAATAAAATGAATATGAGGTGCTAATTCGGTAGCAATTTTAGACAAATTATTAAAATGTCCTACTCCAAGAGAGCCTGTACAAAGAGTAATTCCATTTGATCTGGAATTTTTCATTCCTACTATTTCTTTTAAATCATCAATAGTGCTGACTATTCTTGGTAACCCCAACAAATTCCATGGTGGATCATCAGGATGAATTGCCATTTTAATATCATTCTCCTCTGCAACAGGTATGATTTCATTTAGAAAAAAATGTAAGTGAGACTTTAATTTTTTTCTGTCAATACCCTCGTAAAGAGATAAAGCTTTTTTAAAGTTATCCATAGAATATGTTTCCATGGAACCTGGTAATCCGTACATTATTGTCTCTCTTAAAGTCTTTCGCCCATCTTCATCAAGCTGATTGAAGTATTCTTTAGCTTTTTCAATAATTTCAACCGGATAATCTTTTCGTGAATTCTCCCTTTGTAAAATGAATAAATCAAATGCAGCAAAAATATGAAATTTGAATCCGGAAGTCTGGCTGCCATCTTTAAAAACAACTCTTAGATTTGTTCTTGACCAATCAAGTACTGGCATAAAATTATAGCAAATAATATTTATGCCGCACTTTGCTAAATTTCTAATGGATATTTTATAGTTCTCTATGTGTTGTATATAATTACCTGTCTGTCTTTTAATATCTTCACTAACAGGAAGACTCTCTACAACACTCCA
>CAYXJA010000113.1:0-3520 GCA_964465425.1 uncultured Prolixibacteraceae bacterium
AGAATATCAATTTGTAATAGCCGGAGCCCCGGGAAATAGTCCTGAATTCTACAAATCGGTTATGAAAACAGATTTAAAGGTAATTTTCAATAAAACCTATGATCTTTTAAGAAATAGTAATGCGGCAGTTGTAGCTTCCGGAACAGCCACACTTGAAACTGCATTACTGGGTATTCCTCAGGTTGTGGGATATAAGATGGGTATGGGATGGTTTCTGGAAATATTCAGAAATCAAATATTAAAAACAAAATATTTTTCTTTAGTCAATCTGGTTGCTGAAAAGGAAGTTGTAAAAGAATTGTTTCAAAGTCAGTTAACAATTGAAAATATAAGTTTTGAATTAAACAAGATTCTATCTAACTACAACAGGAAACTGATGTTGGAAGAATATCAAAAAATATCGGAGAAACTATCTTCCCGGGGAGCTGCCAAAAATGCAGCAATTCAGATTGTTGGTTCATTAAAAAAGCAAATGTCATGATCACTCTTTTAAAAAAAGAATTGAATTCATTTTTAGCATCTCTGACCGGTTATCTTGTAATAGCGATTTTTTTAATTGCTTCAGGTTTATTTTTGTGGATAATCCCCGGGGATTCAAATTTAATAGATGGGCAAAGATCTTCATTAAAGACGTTCTTTGAAATCGCACCATGGCTTTATCTTTTTCTAATTCCAGCAATAACAATGCGTATGTTTGCTGAAGAAAAAAAGACTGGAACAATAGAAATCCTATTTACCCGACCTATTTCACTGAATGGCATTATAATGGCCAAATATCTGGCTTCATTTATTCTTGTAATAATATCACTCATCCCTACCCTGCTTTATTTTTACTCAATTCACAAATTAGGAAATCCTCCCGGAAATATTGATACAGGTGCAACATGGGGATCATACATTGGGTTACTGTTTCTTGCTTCTGCCTATATAACTATCGGTTTATTTGCATCAGCAATGACATCCAATCAGGTGATTTCGTTTTTAACAGCTGTCGTATTATCATATCTGTGTTATCTGGGATTTGAATATGCCGGAGGAATAAATTTACCCTCAGGAATAAGAAATTTTCTCATAAGCATGGGCATCAATGATCATTATATTTCTTTAAGCAGAGGTGTAATTGATTCGAGGGACGTATTTTACTTCATCCTTTTATCAGTTATTTTTCTTTTTCTTTCTCACGTAATTCTTTCACGTCAAATAATTAAAAAGCAGGTTTTATATAAATCATTAGCTATAATAGTTGCAACAACTGTTATCTCATCAATATTAATAAGCTACAGGATCTTCCGAATTGATCTTACTTCAGAAAAAAGGTATTCATTATCAGAAATATCAAAAAATACAATCAAGGAGTTTAATGAACCAATAAACATTGAAATATACCTTACCGGCAACTTACCTGCAGGGATGAATGATTTCAGAAAATCAATAATTGAAAAAATTGAAGACTTTAATTCATATTCTCCAAACCGTATTTTCTATCATGAATTTGATGTATATGATACCGGCAATGAAAAGGAACGAGATGAAATTATAAACAATCTCATAGAATCCGGTATTCAGCCAATAAATCTAGAGCACAAAACTACCGAAGGTCTATCTACCAGGCAAATTTTTCCGGGAGCCATTATACAATCTGGAAATAGAGCAATCACCTTAAATCTATTAAGAAATAACCCAAATTTATCAGGAGAAGAAAATTTAGGTCAATCAACTGAGTTGCTTGAATTTGAATTTCTCCGGGCAATAAAATATTTAAAGCAGGAAGATAAAAAGAAAGTAGCCTTTTTGAAAGGTCATGGGGAAGCAGATGAAAATGAAACTGGAGATATAAGATATTACTTAAAAAGCAGTTATGAAGTCGAAGAAATAAATGCAGATGATATATTCGACAAAGAAGATATTGATATATTGATAATAGCAGATCCTCAGGAAAAGTTTTCTGAAAAGGATAAGCTTGTAATAGATCAATTTATTATGTCGGGAGGCAAAACACTTTGGTGTGTAGATCCTGTTTACGCTTCTATTGATTCACTTTCAAAAGGGTTTTCAACAATTGCCTTTGAAAGGGATTTGAATCTCAGGGACCAGCTTTTCAGGTATGGGGTAAGACTGAATTCAGACTTAGTTCAAGATGCATTTTGTATGCAATATCCTGTCAACACAGCACCGCCGGGACAAGCGACCAAATTCATGCCTGCACCATTTTATTTCTCTCCTTTGGCAGTGCCCAATCAGGGAAGTCCTGTAAGCAGAAATTTAAATAATATATTTCTCGAATTTCCGGGATCACTCGATATCGTAGGAGAAGAAGTACAGGAAGAAAGAATAAGCAAGGTAATATTAACAACATCACCTTACGGAAGAAGTGTTACTACTCCTGTAGAAGTTAGTTTACAAAGTGCCACAACCCCTCCTGATAAAAGATTTTTCAACAAACCCAACATACCTATTGGTGTAATTTTAGAAGGCAAGTTTGAATCTGTTTTTCAAAACAGAATGACCAAACAACTGGGGATGGATGAATCTGATTTAAAAAGAACCATTTCAAATTCTAAAATGATTGTAATATCTGACGGCGGCATTATTAAGAACAAAGTAAGAATAAGAAACGGCCGAAATCAGATTCTACCTTTGGGATATGATCAGTTTTCAGGACAAACTTTTGGCAACAGGGATTTCATTATCAACTGTATAGATTATCTTGCTGATGATATTGGAATAATGGAGTTAAGGTCAAGGACTTTAAAACTTAGAATATTAGACAAGGTTAAGATCAGGGAAGAGAAAACCAAATGGCAGATATTAAATGTTTTTATCCCGATTATTATTATTATCATGTCAGGAATTATATACAACATACTTCGAAAAAGAAAATATTCAGCAAAAAGGTAGAAGATGTTAGTAAAATTTGGTAAAAATTTTGACATTTATTAATTTTCAACAATATAATAACGAGTATTTCATGTATATTTGATTTAATTTTTAACGTATAAAAAATTTGCTAAAAAACTGATATAATGAAATTTGTAGTATCCAGTACAGAATTATTGAATCACCTTACTGCAATCAGCAGGGTTATAAGTTCAAAAAGTACATTACCTATCCTCGACAATTTTTTGTTTAATCTTGAGGACAATAAATTAACAATAACAGCATCAGATCTTGAAACTACAATGATAACATGGATAGATCTTGAGAATGCTGAAGGAATCGGTGAAGTAGCTATTACTGCCAAGTTATTGATAGACACTTTAAAGGAATTTCCTGAACAACCACTTACTTTCCAGATCAGCAATGAGAAATACACTGTAGACATATTTTCTGAAAACGGGAAATTCAGTGTTGCCGGACAAAGTGGTGAAGAATATCCGGAAGTGCCTCAAATACATTCAGCAAATGCAACAGGCGTTTCCATAAACCCGGAAGCTTTGTTATCAGGAATTACTAAAACATTATTTGCAACAGCCGATGATGAATTAAGACCTGTAATGAATGGTATTTTATTTGAAATTTC
>CAYXJA010000113.1:3620-5521 GCA_964465425.1 uncultured Prolixibacteraceae bacterium
ACAAATAACCCTAATAAAATGCAGATTGACCGCCTTGAATTGTACAACACTCTCAGGAGGGTTTCTGTATTCTCAAACCAGGCAAGTAATTTGGTAAGGTTAAAAATTACAGGTAATCAGTTGGTCGTTTCTGCACAAGACCTTGACTATTCAATATCTGCTGTTGAAAGATTGAATTGCAATTATGAAGGAGATGAAATGGAAATAGGTTTCAAATCATCATTCTTACTTGAAATTCTTGCTAACTTACCTTCAGGAGAAATCAGACTTGAATTATCTGATCCATCACGTGCGGGAATTCTTTTACCTGCTGAAAAAGAATCAGATGAAGAAGATATATTGATGTTGTTAATGCCTATGATGATTAATTCTTAAGCAAAACTTAAATAATACAAAAGCGCTGCTATCACACAGCGCTTTTTTTATAAACAAATATTTGATATGAAATTAAACTTACGTAATCCATTGATTTTCCTGGATCTTGAAACTACAGGTATTAATATTGCATCTGACAGAATAATAGAAATAGCTTTACTAAAAATTCAATTAGATGGAAAGGAAGAAGAAAAGTTACTCAGGATAAACCCTGAGATGCCCATACCTGAAGGAGCTTCAAGAATTCATGGTATTCATGACGATGACGTAAAAGATTGTCCCACTTTTAAAGAAGTTGCAAAGACACTCGCCCATTTTATGGAAGGATGTGATCTGGCAGGATTTAATTCCAACAGATTTGATATCCCCCTATTAGCAGAAGAGTTTTTAAGGGCAGGTGTAGATATTGATTTCAAAAAGAGAAAATTCATTGATGTTCAGGCCATTTTCCATAAAATGGAGAAAAGAACCCTTTCTGCAGCTTACCTATTATATTGCGAGAAAGTTTTGGAAGATGCCCATAGCGCAATGGCTGATACCAAAGCTACCTATGAAGTATTAAAGGCTCAGCTCGACAGATATCAATCAACTGAATATGAAGATGCAAATGGTAAAAAATCAATCCCAATAATAAACGATGTTGATAAATTATCTGAATTTTCATCTTATGATCGCAATGTTGACTTCCTTGGAAGAATTGTTTATGATGAAAATGGTGTGGAGATTTTTAATTTCGGCAAGAATAAAGGGATGTCTGTTGAAAAAGTATTAAAAGAACAACCGGGATATTACGGTTGGATATTAAACGGAGATTTCCCTCTTTATACAAAAAAAGTTCTTACTGCTATCAAATTAAGAATGTTCAATAAATAGACGTAGATTTCTATTTATAATTTAGAATAGTCTGCTTTATAATTTCAATACATACAGGGCAAAATCCATTTGCCCTGCTTTCTTTCATCCAGCATGTTTGATAAGGGCTGTATACTCCTTTACTAACGTATCCTCCACCTTCAAAAACACCAACTTTATTTTTGTATAATGGATCTCTGGGAGTTGGCACAGGTGTAGAATTAGAAATCATTCCACCCCACTTTGATTTAAAGTTATTAAATGTAGTTATATTTAGTTCCCAAGGTTCAACTTCACTATTATAAAATTCATCATAAGCTACATCTGAAGTATAATATTCATCAGCAAGACCTGCAAAAGAATGCCCGAATTCATGTATAAATACAAAAGAAGAACGAGGATCATTTGCCGAGCAAATACTGTAATGATTATAAAAGCCTCCTCCACCATACAGATCAGTATTCACCAATATTATAAGGAAATCCCATTCAATACCATCTACTGCATCATAAACAGATTTGGTATCAAAAGTTGTCAGGTATCTTTCTGTTTCAAAAGTATTGTATCCTGAATTAAAAACAGTGTTCTTATATATTCCTTTCTGCGGTATATCACTTCCACTTTCCATCGAAGGAACCTTTAATCCAAGTACATTAAAATGCCCTTTCATTTCC
>CAYXJA010000114.1:0-5521 GCA_964465425.1 uncultured Prolixibacteraceae bacterium
CTAAACCCTTTCTCTTCAAGATGATTTTTATAAAATGTCTGTGATTCATATTCTCCATGGACCAAAAATACCTTTTTAATTTTATCCTTATTCTGACACTCAAGGTATTCAGACATCTCTGCGTAATCTCCATGGCCACTGTATGACTCAATTCTGAATATTTCAGCTCTTACCGGATAAATATTTCCATGTATTGAAACTTCTTTTTCTCCTCGTAATATTTTAGCACCTAAAGTCGTAGGTGCACAATAACCTACAGCTAGTATTGAGTTTCTTTCGTTTGATATTGTATTGGCCAAATGATGTTTTACCCTTCCTGCTTCCATCATGCCCGATGCTGATATTATTACACAAGGCTCTTTTCTGTCATTAATCTTCTTGGAATCAGAAACTGATCTTATATAATACAATCCATCAAATCCAAAAGGATCATAGTCGTAATGTAATTCATGTATGATTTCTTCATTTAATATGCCAAAGTGCATTCTGAAAATTTCTGTAGCATTTACTGAAAGCGGACTGTCAACGAATATATCTATTTTGGGAAGCTTGCCATCATTGAAAAGTTGATTCAATGTATACACAATTTCCTGGGTTCTTCCTACACTAAATGAGGGAATTACAAGTTTCCCCCTTTTTACAATACATGTATGATGTATTACATGTAACAGGTCTTCCCGGGCTTCTTTTTCAATTTTATGCAACCTGTTTCCATAAGTTGCTTCTGTTATTAAGTAATCGGCCTGTGGAAATGGCTCAGGTGATTTTAATATCATATTACTCTTTCTTCCTATATCTCCCGTATATGCAACTTTTTTCAAACCATCGCTTTCTTGTACTTCCAGACTTATGACACTGCTCCCGAGCATGTGTCCTGTATTGGTGAACTTAACCTTGACGTTTTCATCTATATAAAATTTTCGGTCATAAGCTACTCCAATAAATAACTGCATACAATTAACAGCATCCTGCCTTGTGTAAATAGGCTCTACCGGAGGAAGCCCCTGGGCAGCCCTCTTTTTATTAAACTTTACAGTATCAGCTTCATGTATGGCACCGGAATCTGCTAACATGATGGAACACAAATCTCTTGTAGCATCAGTACAAACTACTGATCCCCTGAATCCAAGTTTGTATATGTAAGGTATTAATCCTGAATGATCAATATGTGCATGACTTAAAATTATGTGGTCTATCTCCTGTGGATCAAAACCTAAATCCCTGTTCAGATTATCTGTTTCTAAACCTTTTCCCTGATATAATCCACAATCAAAAAGTATCTTCTTGTCTTTTTGTGTTATAATAAGGTGCTTACTGCCTGTTACTTCTCGGGCTGCACCAAGAAATTTTATTATCATGGTTTTTAGTTTTATTCGTTATAAGGTCTAACAAGGCCGGGATATTTTTCTGCAAAAGCTTTTAACCCGGGTCCGCTGTTTTCTAAAGTACCAAACCTGTCTACTCCATTCGATGTCCACGTCATTAAACCTTTCCATCCGTTTTCAAATGTTTTAATATAAGCATCTTTCATTGGAACAACAAGTATATCCTTATTTTTTTCATCCCTGTTGAAAATTCCTGTTGCCGGATTTTCTCCTACCATACATGGACGATCATTAATTTTATAATCTTCAGGAGATTTATCTGTACAAAAATTACCGAAATTCTGAACTACCCAACCGTAATAATGAGGTGAATAAAAATCCAGAAATGCAAGTGAAGAGCTTACTTGCATTTGTAGTGCAGAATCACTCCACTTATTGCCTTGAAAAGGCCCGGGTAAATCACAGTTCCATTTTACTGCTGCACTACCCAACGTAAACAATATTTCACTGTTGCTATGGGTTGCAACTGCTATTGAACCAACAAGATATTGCAGGTTATCCCACGATTGAAGTGCATTATCTTTATCCTGATTTACCCATTCTATTTCATTACATGCATCGATACTCCATAAATATGGATTATCCTTAAACCTATATATAAATGGAACCACATAGTTAGCAACATATGAATCTATCTTTTTCCGATCGTTTAATAGCTTTCTCCATTTCATATAATTTGGATGGGATGCCTTGAAATGATCAAATGATAGCAAAGTTGCCATTATGTAGATTTTATGCTTTTTTGCAAGCTCAAACATATCTTCCAGATCGTCCCAGTGAGAAGATGTTGCTCCGGTTACATATCCTGCGGAATCTATGGTTATTCCTTTCTCACCATCACATGAGATCCATATTCTTGAAGAATTCCCTCCTGAATTGTTTATTTTTTCAAACTCTTTATCCCAGAATTCATGTTTATAATTACCTCCGAAATCATTCCAGTTTTGCCATGGAGTATTAACTCCATTCATGAATATTTCTTTACCAACGATTACAAATTTGTCTCCTTCGGTTTTGATTCTTTGAGCATTAACTTTCGTAAGTGTTGTTGAATACAAAATGAAGAGTGTTAAAATTGTTGTTTTAAATAAAAAATTCATATTCCCTGTTTGTTTTTATCAAAAATAATCAAAAAAGTATGATTTTTTTAAAAATCAAAAGTCAATTGCTTAAATACAATATTTATCACGTTTTAGGGGTATTGTCATGATTAAATTCCAAATCTTTTGATATTCTGTAATTTTAAATCAATAATAGTTGGTTTTTGCTAAATTGAATTTTAAATTTGATAGGGGTAAGTGAACTGGTAAAAAAGTGCTATGTTAAGATTTTTAACAGTTATTATTATCTGTTTGATTTTTCCTTTTTCAGGGAATACGCAAAAGCCTAAAGGTGTTTTTCAAATCACCGGAAAAATCAAAGTAGATCAGGGAATGGTAGATGGCACTCGAATAGAGGTGTACCGTAATGGTGCGCTTTTGCAGAATATGCAAATCAACCGTACCGGTAATTTTGTTGTTTCTGTCGATCTTGACCAGCTTTATCGGCTTATTGTTCTTAATGATGGCTATTACTCTAAAAGCATTGAGATTGATACCCGAATACCTTCTGAAGTTTGTTCTGAAAATTGTCAATTTCCTCCTTATCAACTTTCAATATTGCTTTATAAAAACGTACCGGGAGTTTCTGATTCTAAACAACAATCCGGCAGAATATCCTACAACCCAAAGATTGATAACTTCGATGCTGAATTCCTTAGAGAAAAATCTGACATGTCTAAGCTTATTGAAAGCGTTATGGCTGAGGTCAAAACCAAATGTGAAGAATATGAAAGCCAGAAAGTAAAAACATTGAATTCAAAGTATAACCAGTTTATTTCTGAGGGAGACAGACTTTATTCATTGGCAGACTACGATAACGCAATGCTGAAATACAGAGATGCTGTTTTATTGAAAATGACTGAAAAATATCCAAGAGAAAGAATTGACTTTGCTTACCAGATAATTATACGAAATGAGCTTATTAAAACTTTTGGATCTCCCGGAGAAAGCAATTTCCTGAAGTATATTAACTATGGCGATCAAAAACTGAAAGAACGTGAATATACTGTAGCAAAAGTTGCATTCAGACAAGCCCTGTCCGTAAAAACTGATGATCAGCAGCTCGTTGAAAAAATACAGACTTGTGACGATGAAAATAAAAAACTGATGACTCTTGTTGTAAATGAAGTGACTCATAAAAATCAAGTCTATAATCAACGAAAGATTAAATATAGCGAACTGATCAACCAGGGTGATTTAAGTCTAAAGAATGAAGATGTTGCCAAGGCCAGAGATTATTACGGAATGGCTGTTACTCAAATTGATGAAAATTGTTACGCCCTTAGCATGCTTAAGAAAATTGATGAGATCTTTGATAATAGTGAACTCTCCTTAAAGATGGCAAAAGAAAGGGATGAGGCTGAAAAAAAGAGACTACAGGAAGCTCGTAAACAAGCATATAACGATGCAGTAAAGGAAGCTGATAACCTCTTTTATCAACGTCTTTATCGGGATGCTATTGAATATTATGAGCTTGCCCTTACAATCCAAAGCTGGGAGTTATACCCCAAAAAACAAATTATTGATATCAACGATATTCTTGCAAAGCTACAGCTTAAAGGAGGTGACTATAACCGGCTTTTACGTGAAGCTGAAGCTTTTGTTTATGACAAGGAATATGCTAAAGGACGTGAATGCTATGTTAAAGCTCATGAATTGATTCCTGATGAAAAATATGCCTTGCAGAAAATTAAAGAAATTGATTCTATCCTCGAAAGATTAAAAGCTGAAGAACAATTCCGCGCTCAATATCAGGAATTAATTGCCTCGGCTGATAAGTTGTATAATGACCTTAAGTATAATGAAGCTATTGATGTCTATCAAAAAGCTTCAAACCTAATGCCATCTGAAAGTTACCCAAAGGAAAGAATAAGATATATTAGAGGAATCTTGTCCCGGGAAAGTGAAGAACAAAAACATTTGTTACAACTGCAAAATAATTATGATCAGGCAATTGTGCAAGCCGATGAAGCATTTTTCAGGCAATCATATTCGCCTGCCCGTTCACTTTACCAAAAAGCCCTGCAGTTTATTCCCGGGCAGGATTATCCCCAATCTCAAATTAATAAAATCGATGAGATTTTAAGTAAACAATCTGCATCTCAACCAAAGACTAAGTCTTTACTGAATGAAATTGATTTCAATAATCTTGATGCACTTACTGCTGAAGAAAAATTGGACGCCTATAAAGAAGCTATGGCTTTGGGACAACAATTTATGAATTCTGAAGAATGGGGAGTTTCCAGATTTTATTTCAGAAGAGCTCTCGCATTAATGCCCGCCGATCCCGAAGCTACCAAGAAATTAAATGAGGTGGAAAAAATGATCAGAGGTTCTGATGTCAATGAATCCAAATATGCAGAAATGGTTAAAAAGGGAGAGGAATCTTTTAAAACCGGCGATATCAATGTTTCTAAGTTTTATTTTACAAAAGCCCTTGAAGCTAAACCCGGCGATGTTTATGTTAGGGAAAGACTGAAAGTTGTTGATCAATTGACTTCTACAACTATGTCCAGGTCCAATGATAAAGAGTTTGATGAGGCTATTTCCAAAGGTAATGATGCGTATAATTCAGGAAACTACTCTGTTGCCCGATTCTTTTATAGAAAAGCTTCAGGACTGAAACCTAACGATAACATGGTTAAACAGAAGATTGAATTAGTGGAAAATGCAATGAACCAGACTAAAGTCTCTTCTGCTGACACTGAATTCAATAGAAATATTTCACAGGGAGATGCAGCTTTTAACCAAAAGAAATATGCAGTTGCTGTTAACTATTACAAGCAAGCCCTGATCCTTAAACCTCAGGCTTCTTATCCGACTAATCAGATTTCAAAAATTGAAGAACTTTTAAAACAAAATAAATAATTGATTTCAATTTTGATAATTATGCTCTTTAGTATAAATTTAAAGTCTTAATTTTTAGGAATATTACTTAACCAATTTTCCTGATTAATATTTTTATTCAATGAATATCCTTTTTATTATTATTGGGGCTGCAGCTATTTTATTCGCTGCTTATAAAATTTATGGATC
>CAYXJA010000115.1:0-1969 GCA_964465425.1 uncultured Prolixibacteraceae bacterium
ATGAATTTTCTTTTCTTAAGATTGGACCAGGCTATTATCTCAGATGTAATAATGTGATTCTCGTATTGGTAAGAATTTAGGAGCTGAATTTGCATAGCTTTTGCCATACCCATTTCTCCAAATTTATCTAGTACATTATCCGACTTTGTTTTTATTTTTTCAGTTGAATATTTTTTCTTGACCCATTTCTTATAATCATCTTCATTAGGACGGGTTAATACAAGCAGTAAAAATATCGCTGAAAGTATTGCAAGAATTGAAATTAGTTTTTTCATTTTTTAATATTCTATAAGATGTTTAACAATTCATTCAATTTGTAGATTGTATAAGTTGGTTCTTTATATTCCTGATAGTCAATCACAATCTTTTCAGGATTAAAGAAAACCTGATCTATTCCAAATTTCTTGGCACCAATAATATCACTTTCCCACGAATCTCCAATCATTAAGCTTTCTTTTTTCTTTGCATTACTGCTCTTTATAGACCATTCAAATATTTCTTTGGAAGGTTTAGGTGATTTAATTTCTTCCGAAATGAAGACATTGGTAATAAACTGACTAAGACCTGTGTTGTTTATTTTATCCTTTTGAACTTCCCTGAATCCATTTGTAATTATATGTAGTTTATAGTTTCTTTTCTTTAATTCTTCGAGTATTTCTTTAGTTTCAGGGAAAAGATTAGTTTGAGTTGACATTATTTTGAGATATAAGTCATCTATTTCAGTATAAGGTATTTCCGGTGTAATCTTAAATAAATCGAGTGATCTTCTAAATCGTTCTATACGAAGGTTATCTTTTGAAATATTCTTTTCTCTGTACAATGACCATAGCTCTTCATTTATTACTTCATATTGCAGGAAGAAATCATCAAAAGATGGCAGCATTTCAAATAATCCAACCTCTTTGAAAGCTTCTTTCATAGCAATGTAAGCGTTAGTATTGAAATCATACAACGTATTGTCGAGATCAAAGAAGAGATGCTTGTACTGCCTCATGAAAATTTTTCTTTAAAATTATTCTTTCTCTGAACAAAAGCATAGCGCATTTGTTTTTTTGTGTAGTCCCAATTGTTGATTTGATGACTAAGAAGATTTTCGTTTATTTTAGTCTGATCAAATATCAATCTCCAAAAGCCGTCAATGTTTAATTGACGGCTTTTATCTTGATATCCATTCTTCAGGATTAAGCTTTAAACTTTCCTTTCTTATCTGGAATTTTAAAATAGTTTTATTGTCATCTGAAGGATCAGAATAAATAAGGCCGATATTTTGCTTCGTTTCTACTTTATCTCCTTGTTTTACGCTAACTTCTTTAAGATTGGAATATACACTGATATATTCACCGTGACGGATAATTACAGCCATGTTTCCACCGGGGATAGCAAATACCCTGCTAACAGTTCCATTAAATATAGATCTTGCTTTTTCTCCCGGATCAGTTGTTATGTCAATACCATTATTGTTTACAATGATATTCTTCATTACTGCATGTGAGTGTTCCCCAAAACGGTCAGTAATTACACCTGTTGCAACAGGCCAAGGGAAGTTGCCTTTGTTTTTTTCAAAATTATCAGAAAAAGTTTTTTCTTCAGGAGTAGGGGCTTTTGTTTTTGACTTTCTGGCTTCTTCTGCAATTATTCTATCAATTTCTTTTGCCAGTTTATCATCTATCCTTTGCTGATATTCAAGATGTTTCTTTAAATCTTTCTCTTTCTTCTTTAATTCCTGATAATATGTTGATTGTTTTTTCTTTTCAACATTAAGCTTCGATGATTCAGCCATTTGCTGGGTGAGTATTTCCTGCTGTTCAGTCTTCTTTTGACTTAAGTCTTCAGTTTTCTCTTGTAATACAAGCCTGATGGCTTCAATTTGTTTAGATTGTTTTTCCCTGTAACGGGCCATCTGGCGAATATAGAAGAGTCTTTTATATGCCTGATTAAAGCTTTCGCTTGATAATATGAAAAAAAGGTG
>CAYXJA010000115.1:2069-5479 GCA_964465425.1 uncultured Prolixibacteraceae bacterium
TCTATCTCTTTTTGCGTTTTGGCTTTTCTTGCTTTTAAAACATCAAGCGACTGTGAATAAACAGAGACAGATGTGAAAACTAATATTATAAAACAGATAATTCTCATTTACTGCCGGATAATTTCATTTTTTCGTATTTATCGGGAATGTTAAAGGTAAAATCATTATCCGGTTTTACAGATAGTTTTGAAAGATTAATTTCAACTTTCATTTTTTGTTTTGGACTAAAGTATTCCAGAAGAAGTTGTTGTGGAAAAAGACTTCTGCCAACAAGTTCATATTCGCTGAAATTAATAGTTACATCTTCTTTACTTTTGATGTTTTTCAAGACAAGTTTTTTAATAATGAAGTATTGAGGATCTACCCAAAGTGAATAATTCAGAAACTCTGAGTCATCCATTCTTTTCATGTATCTGCTCAGTCTTTTATCGTTTCCTGTTGAGATGGCCTTGCTTATTCTGGGATTAAGCTGACTATCAATTCTGTACATTTGAGAGTCGATAGTAGAAATTAAATCTTTATCAATTGTTTCTTCTTCAAGAATTTTACTAATGTCAGCAGTTAGAAGGGCTTGAAGCAAATTATAATCTAAATCAATTCCTATTAAATCCTGGATTTTGGCTATGTCATCAGCAATATAACTACGGTCGAAATAATTAATCAAGAATAAGCTATCCTGTGTCAGAAATACTTTACCTAATGGTACTGACATCTTTTTTATTGAGAAGAGGATTGATTTATTCCTTTTAATTTTAAATTGTCCTGAAAAGGAACCGCTATTTTCATCATTTTCAAAATCTATAGAAACTTTTTTAGCAACGTAATTTTGGTAAATTGGTTTTTTGCTTTCAACTTTTCTGACAATTTTAGATGCCGGCATTGGCTTAATATCAGCAATGGGTATATGCTTTGTTGTACTACAAGAAACAGCAATAAATAATGTTGCTGATATTAAAATAAGTCGAGACTTTGGAATTATATATTTTTCAAATATTTGCATTTATTCTTCTCCTTCAATAAATCTTTTTTCTTCTATTTTCTTTTTTAGTATTTCAGAGTTATTACCCAGGTCAATTGATTTCTTCCAATTAGTAACTGCTCCCTCAATATCGTTCAACATAAAAAGAATATCGCCATAATGCTCAACTATCACATCATTTTCATCACCGCCGTTTTTCAGCGCAGTCTCCATATAGAATTTTGCAAGGCGGTATTCTTTTTTCTTAAAAAGAACCCAGGCATGTGTATCAAGATATGTTGGATTATCGGGATTAGCTTTTATCACTTGTCCGCTTAATATTTCTGCTTTGTCCAATTGTTCGCTTTTAACTGATAAATAATAAGCATAATTATTCATTGCCATAAAATTTTCGGGCTCTAATTCTATCACCTTTTCAAATGAAGAATAAGCTTTATCTCTGTTTTTTAAATTATAATATGCTTCAGCACGGTATAATTCAAACTGAGCTTCAAGCTTTTTATTGTCTATAATATAAGTTTGTCCGTTTTCAAGTGTCTTCAATGCATTTTCATAATCCTTTAGCTGGATATGAGATACAGCATTTAATACATACATTAATCCCTGGGACGGAAATAATTCAATTGCTTTTTCACTGTCAGTCTTCATATTTTCCCAATCACCTATCTGATTGTCTATCATCACTAATTGTTCCCAGATATGGTAAGTATTAGGATCTATTTCCAGTGCTTTAACGATATTTGATCTTGCCTCCTGAAGTCTGTTTTTTTGAATAAGATAATCTGCTATAATATTGTAGCTTCTGGGATCATTAGGATGAGCCACCCTTATTATCTCAACTAATTCTTCAGTTTTATCATCCGATAGCTTATTATCTCCTTGTAAGGTTGAAAGCATTAAGTATAGCTGGATCTTTGTTTCAATTTCAATCTCAGGATTTGAAAAACCTTTATATGAGTGCTCGTATGCTTTGTCAAAATCCTTATTTTGAATGTAATATGTTGCAAGAGAAAATTGAACAAAGCCATTATTCGGATCTGCAGCAAGCACTTTGTTGTAATATTCAAGGGCTTTGGCCATATTACCGTCTTCTTTATACATATCGGCCATTACACCATAGTATTCAGGTATGGAAGGATTGAATCTGATAAGCTTTTCTATTTCTTCGTATGCTTCCTTATTTTTCCCTGAAATGCGAAATATTTGCTGACGAGCTAAGCTTACTTGTTCGTTATATCCGATTTTTTGTTCTATTTGCTGATAAGCTTTTATTGCTTCATCATACTTTTCTCCAGATGTCAATAATAGAGCATTCAAATAATAATAATCAAGATTATCGGGATCTGATTTTATCAGTTCACGATATATACTACTTGCTTCTACATATTGTTTGTTGTTTTGATATATCTGGGCAAGAAGCAATTTATACCATTTGTTTTCACTATTAATCTGGATTGCTTTTTCCAGCAAAGCCTTTGCACTTGAAAAATCACCTTTTTGAGTATGTATATTGGCAATTTCATAAAGTACAGCAGCAGAATTGGGATCTATTTCAAGGCAGCTATTGAAATATTGGACTGCATTATCTGAATTCCCTATCATTTTCTGTTTAAGCCCCTCAATGTACATGAATTCAAATTCAATCCTTTTTTCTTCTGAAATCGAATCCTTTTTTTCTGATTTGGCAATGCTTTTCTCTTTGTTATTGCCAACCATTTTATTTGTACCGCAACTAAATAGAATAAAAGACAATAAAATGAAAACTATAAGATAGTATTTGTTCATTTTTAATTTTTTAATGTTTACCGGTATGTCCGAAACCTCCGGCACCTCTGGCTGTTTCATCCAATATTTCTACCTGCTCCCAGTTTGCTGTTTCATGTTTTGAAATAACCATCTGGCAGATTCTCTCCCCGCTCTTTATAACAAAATCATCATTTGAAAGATTAACAATAATTACGCCAATTTCTCCACGATAATCTGCATCAATAGTACCCGGTGTATTAAGAATAGATATTCCATGTTTTAAGGCTAGCCCACTCCTTGGTCTGATTTGAGCTTCATAACCTTCAGGAAGTTGTATATAGAGGCCTGTTGGAATAAGCGCCCTCTGAAGAGGTTTTAACAGAATTTCTTCTTTTAAAAAAGCCCGAATGTCCATTCCTGCTGACAATTCAGTACTGTAACCCGGTAAAGGATTATCCGATTTATTTACAATTTTTATAAGCATTGTTAAGTGCACCCTCTAATTAAGCCGCTAAGATATACAATCTTAACTAAAATTCAATCCGCAATCCTTAAACAGATTTCATAATTATCTGCTGATTATTGGAGTGAAGGCATCCTTTATATGTTCTAATTCATATTTGTTTTCTGAATACCATTTTATAGATATTACATCAAACCTTGTTTCAGAATCAATATTCTGTTC